>DATLOI010000082.1:0-8724 GCA_035536295.1 Casimicrobiaceae bacterium | reverse complement strand
AAGGCGTACGCGCTCGGTCGCGAGCATCTTGCGAAAGGCAAGAAGGGCACGGTGTTCGGTGGCGTTGCCGAAGTGGGCGTGCGCATCGACGAACTCCTGGCCCGTGAGGCAAAGCTGTAACCATTCGCTGCCGGGCCGAATGCGGCCCATCTTGCACGCCGGCGCGAGCGAGGAAGATGTCCTGCCGCGCCGGTCCTTCGTCGAGGGAACCGTATAATGGCAACGGCGACAGCCATTCTCGCGCCCGCCGGCGCGCCGCTTCCCACGGTGGTCAGCGAGCGACTCGCAAGGAAGTTCTCACGCAACCTGAAAGAGCGCGCGATCGAGGCGCTTCTCTTCGGCGCGGCGTTCGTTTCCGTTTTCACGACGGTCGGCATCGTCTACGTTCTCGTCAAGGAGAGCGTGCTGTTCTTCTCGCACGTGCCGATTCGCGAATTCTTGACCGACCGGCAGTGGACGCCGCTTTTCGACGACGCGCATTTCGGCATCATCGTGCTTCTGTCGGGTACGATCACGAGCTCGCTGGTAGCGCTGGCCGTTGCAATTCCGCTCGGCACGACGATCGCGATCTATCTATCCGAATTCGCGTCGCCGAAGGCGCGCGAGATCGCGAAGCCAGCCCTGGAGCTTCTTTCGGGCGTGCCGACGATCGTGTATGGGTACTTCGCGCTGTTGTTCGTCACGCCTCTGTTGCAGATTCTTATTCCATCACTGCCCGGATTCAACCTGCTTTCGGCGGGACTCGTAATGGGGATCATGATCGTTCCTTACGTCGCGTCGATTTCCGAGGATGCGATGCGCGCGGTGCCGATGGCGTTGCGCGAAGGCAGCTTCGCAATGGGCGCGACGCGTTTGCAAACGGCACTGAAAGTGGTCGTGCCGGCCGCCATTTCGGGTCTCGCCGCGGCCTACATCCTCGGCGTTTCGCGCGCCGTGGGCGAGACGATGATTCTCGCGGTCGCGGCGGGGATGCAGCCGAACCTCACGTTCAATCCTCTCGAGCCCGCTGCGACGATCACCGCCTACATCGTGCAGGTCGCATTGGGTGATTTGCCGCACGGCTCGATCGGCTATCAGACGATCTTCGCAGCGGGTCTCACGTTGATGCTGCTGACGCTCATCTTCAACTTGATCGGCTTTTACATGCGCCGCCGCTATCGAGAGGCCTATTGATGGAAGCCGTCGCGCCGTCGCCGAGTGAAATTCGCTCGCTGATCGGCAAGGCGAAGCGATGGGACGTTATTTTCGTCGCGGTGGGCATTCTCGCGCTTGGCATCGGCGTGGTGACATTCCTTACGCTGTTTCTCGATATGCTCATCGATGGATGGGCGCGGCTGCGGCCGGAATTCTTCACACAGTTTCCTTCGCGTCGCGCCGCGCAAGCGGGAATTCTCTCCGCGTGGGTCGGCACGACGCTGGTGATGCTTGTGACGGCCGCCGTGGCGGTGCCGCTCGGCGTTGCCGCGGGCGTTTATCTCGAGGAATACGCGCCGAAGAACTGGATCACCGATGTGATCGAGATCAACATCACCAACCTCGCCGGCGTTCCGTCGATCGTCTACGGATTGCTCGCCCTCGGCTTGTTCGTGTACGCGTTCGGGCTCGGCCAGAGCATTCAGACTGCAGGATTGACGCTCGCGCTACTGATCCTGCCTATCGTCATCGTCGCGTCGCGAGAGGCTATACGCTCGATACCCGCAATGATTCGCGAGGGCGCGTACGCGGTGGGCGCGACGAAGTGGCAGACGGTCCGCGACCACATCATTCCGTATTCGCTGCCCGGCATCCTTACCGGCGTCATCATCGGCATGTCGCGCGCGATCGGAGAAACCGCCCCTATCATCACGATCGGGGCGCTCACGTTCATCGCATTCTTGCCGCCGCTTCCGGTGACGACGGAGTTTCCATTCCTAACCTTCGAATGGCTGGAGGCTCCGTTTACCGTCATGCCTATCCAGATGTTCAACTGGACGAGCCGTCCCGACGAGGCGTTTCACGCGAATGCAGCCGCCGCCGGCACGATCCTGGTTTTCATGACCTTGACGATGAACGGCCTCGCGATCTGGTTGCGCTATCGTTTGCGCAAGAACATCACGTGGTGACCGCCCGCATGGAAATGCGCACGCAACCAATCACTCACGCATCGCTGCTCGGCAGCGCCGACGCGAACGCACTGCCACCGCTGCCCAGTGCGGCGCGCGCGCCGGAATTGAAAGCCGAAAGCCGCAACCTTTCGTTTTTTTACGGAAAGTTTCAGGCGCTAAAAGGGGTTTCGATGCCCGTGCACGAGCATCGCGTCACGGCGCTGATCGGTCCGTCGGGGTGCGGCAAGTCGACGTTCCTGCGCTGCTTCAATCGCATGCACGATCTGTATGCGGGCAATCGCTACGAAGGCGAGATCGTCCTGCATCCCGACAACACGAATCTGCTCGCGCGCGACGTCGATCCGATCGAGGTTCGGATGCGCGTGGCGATGGTGTTCCAGAAGCCGAACCCGTTTCCAAAGTCGATCTACGAGAACGTCGCCTACGGCTTGCGCGTGCGCGGCGTCAAGCGCAAGAACCTGCTCGACGAGAAAGTCGAAGACTCGCTGCGCAGCGCCGCTTTGTGGGACGAGGTGAAGAGCCGGTTGAACGAGGTCGGCAGCAATCTCTCGGGCGGTCAGCAGCAGCGGTTGTGCATCGCCCGCGCACTCGCCACCGATCCCGAGATTCTGCTATTCGACGAGCCTACTTCATCGCTCGACCCGATCGCGACGGCCAGCATCGAGGAGCTCGTCACCGAGCTCAAAAGGAAAGTCACGATCCTGATCGTCACGCACAACATGCAGCAGGCGGCGCGGGTTTCCGACTTCACCGCCTACATGTACCTGGGCGAACTCATCGAGTTTGACAAGACCGACACGATCTTCTTCAAGCCGAGCCGCAAGGAGACCGAGGACTACATCACCGGGAGATTCGGATGATCGGACGCGGGAACGCACGATGAGCGATCACACATCCAAGCAGTTCGACGTCGAGATGGAAGCGATCCGCGGGGGAGTGCTCGCGATGGGCGGTCTTGTCGAAAGACAGATGACGCGCGCGGTTGAAGCACTGCAGGCGGAGGAAGATGAGCGATTGATCGACGCGGTCGGTGCCGACGAGCGCGAGATCAACCGCTTGCAGATCGACATCGACCAGCAATGCGCACAGATCATCGCGCGGCGCCAGCCGACGGCCGTCGACCTGCGGCTCATTCTCACGGTCGCGAAGATCGTTAACGACCTCGAGCGCATCGGCGACGAGATCAAGAAGGTTGCCTACAAGGCAGCACGCATACGCGGCAGCGACCGCTTGACGCGAATTCGCCTGTTCGATGCGATGCGGATGGCAAGCGGCGCGCAGAAAATGCTGCGCATGGCGCTCGACGCGTTCGCCCGGCTCGACTGCACCGCCGCGGCGGAAGTAATCGCCGAGGACGACGACATCGACCTCGCGTTCAACGCAATCATGCGCCAGCTCATCAGCTTCATGATGGAAGACCCGCGCACGATTTCCGCGGCGCTCGAGGTCGTGTTCATAGCGAAATCGATCGAGCGCATCGGCGATCACGCAAAGAACATCTCGGAGTCCGTCGTCCAGGCCGTGAAGGGCAAGGACGTGCGGCACGCATCGGCCGAGCAGATCCGCGCCGAGGTGGCGCAGCGATGACGCCGAGAATCCTCGTCGTCGAGGACGAGCCGGCGATCGCCGAGCTTCTGCGCGTCAATCTCGTCGATGCAGGATACGAAGTGCAGGCTGCGCCCGACGGCGAGACCGCCAAGGAGCTGCTGAAACAATCGCTGCCCGATCTCGTTCTTCTGGATTGGATGCTGCCGGGCGTATCGGGACTCGCACTCGCGAAGCAACTGCGCGGGGATGCACGCACGCGCGAGCTGCCGCTCATCATGGTGACCGCGCGCACCGACGAGGCGGACAAAGTCGCCGGACTCGAAGCGTGGGTCGACGACTATGTCACAAAGCCGTTCAGCCCGCGCGAGCTCAAGGCGCGCATCAAATCGGTGTTACGCCGTCGCGCGCCCGAGGCGGCGCAAGAGCCGCTGCAGGCAGGCGGGCTGAAACTCGATCCCGTCACGCACCGCGTGACCGTCGACGCCAACGCCGTGCCGCTTGGCCCCACCGAGTTTCGTCTGCTCGCCTATCTGCTGGCGCGACCCGAGCGTGTGCATTCGCGCACCCAGCTCCTCGACGGGGTTTGGGGCGATCACGTCTATCTCGAGGAGCGAACCGTTGACGTACACATTCGCCGTCTGCGGCTCGCCCTCGAGCCTTTCGGTCGGGCGAACTTGATCGAGACGGTGCGAGGGAGCGGCTACCGCCTCAGCGTACCGCGATGAAGCGCGTTTGGCGCAAGGGCCTCGTTGCGCCTGCCGTCGTTGCTTTCCTGACACTCGTCGTATGGGCGGCACTCGATGCCAGGTGGGCGCTTGGAACCCTCGCGCTCGGCGCAGGCGCGATCATCGCGTTTCATCTTCGTCATTTGCAGTTGATCAGCGACTGGGCATCGGGTCCGCTAGACGCCAGGGTGCCCGACGGACGCGGCACGTGGGCCGACACCTTCTCCGAGCTGTATCGTCGAACGCGGCTGCGCGCGGCGGTTCAACGTGACCTGCGCCAGACCATCGACCGGTTCCGCAAGGCCGCTGAGGCCATGCCCGACGGTGTGGTAGTGCTCGATGCGCGCAATCGCATCGAATGGGCCAACTCCCGCGCGATCGATCAGCTTGGTCTCGACCTCGAATCCGATCGCGGCCAGCCACTCGTCAATCTGCTGCGCGTTCCGGAGTTTCTGCGCTATCTCGAGAATGGCGATTTTCGCGATTCGGTGCTCGTCGAGCAGCCGCACGCCCGTCGCACGCTCGCGCTGCAGCTCGTGCCGTTCGGCATCGAGGAAAAGCTCGTCCTGTCTCGCGACGTGACGCAACTCGAAGCCGTCGCGCGCATGCGCCGCGATTTCATCGCAAGCGTTTCACACGAGTTGAAGACACCGCTTACTGTCATCTCGGGCTTCGTCGAGACGCTGCAGGAGATCGATCTCGACGCCCGTCAGCGAACGCGTTATCTTGGGCTCATGCAGGAGCAGGCGTACAACATGCAGCGCCTGGTAGCGGACCTGATCACACTCTCGGCGCTCGAGAGTGAGCACAATCCCATGCACGACACGTCGTTTCCCGTCGTGCCGCTGTTGCTGGAAGTTCTCGCCGATGCAAAGGCGTTGTCGCGCGACGAGCATACGATCACGCTTGAAACCGGTCACGCCGCGTCCATCACCGGCAGTCGCGACGAACTGAAAAGCGCGTTCGCCAATCTCGTGTCGAACGCGATTCGCTACACGCCGCCCGGCGGCTCGATCGCATTGCGTTGGCGCATTGACGAAGATGGATCCGGATCGTTCTCGGTCACCGACACCGGGATCGGTGTCGCGCGCGAGCACATTCCGCGACTGACCGAGCGCTTCTCTCGCGTCGATCGCAGCCGCTCGCGCGCAACCGGTGGCACGGGGCTCGGACTTGCGATCGTCAAGCATGTGCTGATGCGGCATCGCGCCGAGCTCGACATAGAAAGCACGCCGGGAGTGGGGAGTACGTTCAGCGTGCGGCTGCCGGCGGAGCTCGTTCAACCAGCGGACGACTTGGCGACGCGAGTCGACGATCGCAAAGAGGTGGTCACCAATACCGCAACGCCCCCCGATACAGCGCCTTGATCTCCTCCCGCCCCACATCCACCGGCCCATTCTTGATCACCCGGTATTGAGGCTCCGCCCCAGTCGCCAGCGCATCGAGATCTTTTTCCGAGAACCCAAGCGCCGACAAGCCATTCGGCATGTTGGTCGCCTTCATGAGATCGATGACGCGCGTTGCCAGCAACTCGCCCGCATCCTCATCGCGCGCTTGCGCAACATGCTTTGCATCCGCGCCCAGCGACTGCGCGCAATGAATGTGTCGCGAAGGATTCGTCGGCGCGATGTAACGCCAGACCGAAGGATTATTCAAAACCACCGCCATGCCGTGAGGCACAAGGGTCTTGTCTTCCGGATAGCCAGCGACCCGCCAATCGCGCGTCATTCCCGACACGGGATACGAGAGCCCATGCGGCAGGTGACATCCCGATGCATTGAAAGCAATCCCCGCGAGCATCGCCGCATACATCATTTCGGTGCGTGCCTCGGTGTCGTTGGCATCGCGCACCGCGCGTTCGTGGAATTCGCCAACGAGTCGCAACGCCTGCGTGCCCAACAGGTCGGAAAATGGATTCGCGCCTTGCGACACGGGTCGCGCGACCCCGCGTGCAGGGTTCAGGCGCCGTGGCCAAGCGCGCGCCGTGATCGCTTCGAGCGCATGACTCATGCAATCGAATCCCGTCGCTGCGACGACGTTGGACGGTAGCGTGCGCGTGACATCGGGATCGACGAGTGCGATCGTCGGAATTAGCCGGCGCGAAATAATGCCGGTCTTTGCGTTGAGCGAGCCGAGCGTGAAGATCGCTATGCCGGTGGTTTCCGATCCTGTGCCGGCGGTTGTCGGACACGCGATATGCGGTTTCAGTGGTCCTGGCACGCGTTGCCCGCCTCCAAGCGGCGCGTTCACATAGGTCATGAATTCGGCGGGGTGCGACGCATACAGGTTCGCGGCCTTGCAGGTGTCGATCACCGAACCGCCGCCCACCGAAACAAATCCATCGAAGCGACCTTCTGAAGCGAAACGCGCTGCACTCTGAAAGGAGCGATCGGTGGGCTCGACCTCAACTTCATCGAACATGACAACTTCAACGTCAGCCTTCCCTAGCGATGCCCGGACCTTGGCAACGTGCTCACTCGATGAAAGCGTGCGATCCGTGAACAGGGCGACGCGAGCAAGGCCAAGCTCCCGCGCCTGGTTGCCAGCCTCGTCGAGCACTCCGGAGCCGAACGTGAAAGTCGGCATGCCGAGCGTGAAGCCCCTGTCGCTTCCTTCGTCAAGCGTGAAATCGGCGTGACAGCAGCGCATGAAGCTCTCCAACATCTCGATGAATTATCGTGCGCTCAGGCATTAGCCGATCGCAAGACACTGAAACTAAATCACTTTGTCCCCAGCGTTGACTTGACCGTTCGTCGCTCGCGCTGCTACAATCACTGGTTTTGCGGGAGGGGTTCCCGAGCGGTTAAAGGGAGCAGACTGTAAATCTGCCGGCTCTTGCCTTCGAAGGTTCGAATCCTTCCCCCTCCACCATGCGGGTGTAGCTCAATGGTAGAGCAGAAGCCTTCCAAGCTTACGACGAGGGTTCGATTCCCTTCACCCGCTCCAGTAGAACGCGAACGACTAAAAAAAGGCCCATGTAGCTCAGTGGTAGAGCACTCCCTTGGTAAGGGAGAGGTCGAGCGTTCAATCCGCTCCATGGGCACCAGGGCCGAAGGCGGGCCAAAGTAAACCCCTACTTTGGCCAGGGTAAGAGCAAAGATGCGAATCGCTGGCACGGCCAGTCGATTTGGGTGGAAAAAGCAGACAAAAAAGAGAGTGGTTGAAACAGCGAGCGTAGTGGAGACATAAATGGCCAAGGGCAAATTCCAACGCAACAAGCCGCACGTGAACGTGGGGACGATCGGGCACGTCGATCACGGTAAGACGACGCTGACGGCGGCGATGACACTCGTGCTGTCGAAGCTATATGGGGGCGAGGTGAGGGCGTACGACCAGATCGACAACGCGCCGGAGGAAAAGGCGCGCGGGATCACGATCAACACGGCGCACGTGGAGTACGAGACCAAGAACCGGCATTACGCGCACGTCGATTGTCCGGGGCACGCGGACTACATCAAGAACATGATCACCGGTGCGGCGCAGATGGACGGGGCGATCCTGGTGGTAAGCGCGGCGGATGGGCCGATGCCGCAGACGCGTGAGCACATTTTGCTGGCGCGTCAGGTGGGGGTGCCCTACATCATCGTCTACTTGAATAAAGCGGACATGGTCGACGACAAGGAGTTGCTCGAGCTAGTCGAGTTGGAAGTGCGGGAGCTTTTGAGCAAGTATGAGTTTCCAGGGGAGACGACGCCGATTGTGATTGGATCGGCGAAGCAGGCGCTGGACGGGGACAAGGGCGAGTTGGGCGAAGGGTCGATTTTGAAACTGGCGGAGGCGCTGGATAGCTATATCCCGACGCCGAAGCGGGCGATCGATGGACCGTTTTTGATGCCGGTGGAAGACGTGTTTTCGATTTCGGGACGCGGCACGGTGGTGACCGGGCGGGTGGAGCGGGGGATCGTGAAGGTGGGGGAGGAGTTGGAGATCGTGGGCTTGCGCCCGACGATCAAGACGGTGTGCACGGGGGTGGAGATGTTCCGCAAGTTGCTCGACCAGGGGCAGGCGGGCGACAACATCGGGGTGCTGTTGCGGGGCACCAAGCGTGAGGAAGTCGAGCGCGGACAGGTGCTGGCCAAGCCCGGCTCGATCACGCCGCATACCAAGTTCACCGCCGAGGTGTACGTGCTCAGTAAGGAAGAGGGCGGCCGGCACACGCCGTTTTTCAATGGTTATCGGCCGCAGTTTTATTTCCGCACGACGGATGTGACGGGAAGTATCGAGTTGCCGGCGGGGACCGAGATGGTGATGCCGGGAGACAACATTGCGATGGAAGTGGTGCTGATTGCGCCGATCGCGATGGAAGAGGGCTTGCGCTTTGCGATTCGCGAAGGCGGACGCACCGT
>DATLOI010000081.1:0-12095 GCA_035536295.1 Casimicrobiaceae bacterium | reverse complement strand
GACGCCGGGGACGAGCACCGGAACCGGCGCTCCCAAGAAATAAGCGAACGACTGAGATCGAAGCCCGCCCGCGATGGCGGGCTTTTTTTTCCCACGGACCGGCCTGAATCTTGCGAATATTGTGGCGATGGCTGCGTTCATCGGATCTCGACCCGACAGGCGACAACGATGTTTTGCGACGCCTGTACTTTGCGAAATGGTTGCGCGCTGAACGAAAGCTTTATGCCGCGCTGAAAACGCGCGTGGAGCGATCGCTCGGTTACATTCGGACGTGACTCGCCCAACTCGAGGAGATTCACGCACGCCATCGGCTGTTCCTGAGCGGTTGACGATACAGCGGACACCATTGCCTCTGTAAGGCCGCGAGACGTGTAATCCGCGGTTCTCGGGTTCGAGCCAAGGTGAGGGCCCAGTCCGTCAACGGCGAACGAGGAAGACAGCCCGCTCGACTCGTTGTCGTGCCTAGATCCAACCGCCGTCAACGACGAACGTCTGCTTCGTGCACATGCGGCTATCGTCCGCCGCGAGCCAGAGTGCCATTCGAGCGATATCCGGCGGGAACAATCGGTCCTTCAACGCTTGTCGCTCCTCGATTCTTCGCTCTCCATCTGGAGTCAACCACAGCTTGATCTGCCGTTCCGTCATGACCCAACCGGGGGCGATGCCGTTGACGCGAATTTTTTCGGGGCCGAGCTCGGTTGCAAGCGCGCGCGTAAGGCCGGTCACCGCCGACTTTGCCGTGACATAGCAAACGCAGTCGCCGTCCGCGACTGTCCAAATGATCGAGTTCAGATTGATGATCGAACCACCACCGGAGTCGCGCATCTGAGGGCGGACCGCTTGCACGGCGAACAACTGGTGCTTCAGATTGAGCGCGATCCGATCGTCGAAGTAGCTCGACGTGACATCTTCCAATCGGTGCCTATCGTCGTTGCCGGCATTGTTCAGCAAAACCTTCACCGGGCCGGATTCGCGGCCGATGGCATCGATGGCATCCTTCAGCGCGCCGACATCCCTCACGTCGCATCGCCGGTACGTCGGTTTGGGATTTCCCCGAGCGGCGACCGACTCGGCGAGCTCGGTGGCTGCATCGTCCTGAATATCGACGAACGAGACGCGAGAGCCTTGATCACAGAAGTGCTCGACCATGCTTCGCCCGATACCGCTGGCGCCACCGGTAATCACGACCACGCGGTTCTTCAACGTCGGGTAGACGGCCCGTCCGGGCATCAGCGGTTCACTCATGCCGTTGCCTTCTCGTCGTGCCGCAGTGACGATCGCCTAAGATGCTTCCGCCGGCTCGCGTTGCAGGTCGGTCGGACGCCACGCGCCGGCCGCCGAGCGCGCTGCCGCGTAGCGCTCCAGGGCGCTCGTGAGCGACGGCATTGACGGCGCGCGAACACTGGCGAGGGCGCTGTAGCGCGGGCGCGGCGCGCGAAGCGACAGCTCGGCACTCTTGCACCTGACGAGCGACGCGGCATCCACGCCCGCGACGTCGGCCGCGCGCAGGGCGAGGTCCGCCCAGCTCAACGGCTCGCCGTTGCTCAAGTGCCAAATGCCCGCGCACCCATCGACGAGTAGATCAAGCGCGACGTTCACGAGATCCGGCACGTAGGTTGGCGATACGACCAGATCGGTCGCCGCGCGGAATGGGCGCCCGGCGTGCAACGCCTGCAGCGCGAGCGTGACGTGGTTGTGCTCGTCCCACGGCCCGAAAAACGCGCTGGTGCGCACGACCAGTGCGTCCGGATGGTGCGCCAGCACGCGGCTTTCCGCCTCCGCCTTCGAGCGGCCGTAGACGTTGAGCGGCGCCGGCGCGTCGCTCTCGACGTACGGCTCGTGGCGCGAGCCGTCGAACACAAGGTCGCTTGAGAACGTGACGAGGGCCACGTGGTGCGTGCGGCACGCAACGGCGAGCGCCTCGGGGCCGAGCGTGTTCTCGCGAAAGCAGCGGGCGGCGTCGCGCTCTGCATCGTCGACGCGCACGTAACCGGCCGCGTTCACGACAGCCCATGGTGCGTAACGCTCCAGCGCCGACTGGATCGACGCCGCGTCCGCGATGTCGAGCTCGTCTCGCGAGAGGACGCGGCACGCGATACCGCGAGCCTTGCACAACCTCGCAAACGCGCGTCCGAGCGTTCCGGTCGCACCGGTGATGAGCACCGGTGCCGTGTTGACTGCGGCCGCTTGGCGTTCGTCGTCGTGCAGCACGGGATCGAGGCGCACCGGCGTGGAAAAGAAGCGGCCGGGTCGCTTCCACCACCCCGGACTGTCCAGCAACGGATGCGGCGGCACCGTTCCGCGGGCGAGGGACTTTGCAAGCGACGCGATCGCCGTGGCGCGCGGCGGATCGGTGCGCACGTCGAACGCGCCCGGCTCGTAATAGCCACGGCATTGGGTAACGAGGCAGTTCCAGTCGAACGTGCCGAAGAGCGCCCATAACGTCACCGCCCTGATGTCGGCACCTCCCTCGCGTGCATGCTCGGCGGCTCGCCACACTTCGACTATCCAGCGCAACTGGTCCTCGCGTGTTGCGTCGATGTGCGCCTCGGTCACGGCGATCGGGAGGAGGTAGCGATTCCACGCTTCATCGAGCAGCGCCGGGATTCCGTCGTTTGCCTCCAGGCAGCGCGCGGCCTCGACGTCGGCATAGAAATCGCGGTCGTTGCCGCCGCGGTATCGGTGGGCATACGCGTCCACGTTCTCCGTCAGGAAGCGATCGCTCGTAACGTAGTGGTTCACGCCGACGATGTCGGGAGGGCATGGATGGTCGACGAACCACATGAGGTCGCTCGCGCTCGCGCCGCCGCACTCCTGCAGCCAGCTCCACAACGCGTGATGCCGGTCGACCTTTCCGGCCAACAGATCCCACGTGAGCCAGCGCAATTCGTTGGCGAACTCCGCCTGATACGCAAGCTTTCGCGTGCTGTAGGTCTTGCCGAGATCGTCGGTCTGCACCAGCGCGGCATCCGGGTTGATGCGCCGGATCGCCTGCATTGCGAGCGCAACGGCCTTGCATTGCAGGAGTAGCGCGGGTGTGAATGCACGCTGGCAGCGCGCATGCGGATACCATAGGCCGTACAGAGCGCTGAAGCGTGCGGTCGTCAACGGCTCGTTGACCGGCGTGTAGAGGTCGATCCACGGGTATCGCGCGGCGACGCGCCCCGCGTAGTCCGCGAGCTTGCGCGGAAAATCGGGATCGACGAGGCTCGTGTAGCGCGGGCCGCTGCCGTGGTGCAAGAGGCCGGCGATGGGTGCGATGCCGAGTTCGCGCAGTCGAGCCAGGCGCGCGTCCGTCCAACGCCAGTCCGGTTCGCGTTGCTCTTCCGGCATCGTCCGCTCCCACAGGACCGGGTAGCGCAGCGTCCGGATGCCGAGCTCGGCGCAGCGCTCGAGATCGCTCGCGCGAGTGTGATGCCCCGAGCGTTCGAGCTGGCTGAAATATTGGTTGCCGACGCGGTTTTGCGTCGGCTCTACGCCACCCCACAGCTCGAGGCGAGCGCGCTTTCGCGCGCGAACGGTTGGCTTCACGCGGTGGTCGTCTCGACGACCCGAGTGCCACCGGTGCGGCTGGCGCTGGCCGCAGCGTCCGCTGAACGAACGCGCGCTGCGCAGCCCCCCGCGGGGCGAATCTCGTCGATGCCAAGCCGCGCGAGCACGCCTTCTGCACACTTGAGCGCCGCACCGACGCACTGATCCATGTTGTAGTAGCGGTACTGCGCAAGGCGCCCGACGAACGTGACGTCCTGCGTTTCCCGCGCCAGCGCCTCGTAGCGTTTGAACAGCGCCTCGTTTCCGGGCCGCGGGACCGGGTAGTAGGGATCGCCCTCGTCGCACGGATACTCCTCGACCAGCGACGTGCCGGCGTGCACCTGGCCGGTCAGGTGCTTGAACTCGGTGATCCGCGTGTAGCGGAAGTCGTTGGGGAAGTTGACCGTCCCGACCGACTGATAGTGCTTGGTGTCAGGCAGGTGCCGGTGCACGAACTCGATCGATCGGTACGGCAACCGGCCGTAACAGTACCCGAAGAACGCATCGATTGGTCCCGTATAAACGACGTGGCGTGCGCGTACGCGGTCGCGGATCGCAAAGAAATCCACATCGCATTCGACACGAATGTTTCGGTGGTCGAGCATCCGCTCGAACATTCGCGTATAGCCATCCGCGGGCATGTGCTGGAACGCGTCGGTGAAATAACGGTCGTCGTGGTTCGTGCGCGTAGGGATGCGCGCGGCGACCGACGCCGACAGCTCCGAGGGGTCGAGCCCCCATTGCTTGCGGGTGTATCCGCGGAACAGCTTTTCGTAGAGGTCGCGGCCCACAGAGTTCACGACGACGTCCTCGCTCGTCCCGATCGGCGAGCGCGGCTCGCGTACCGACTCGAAGAAGGCGCCGATCGTGAGCTCGGTCAGCGCTAGGCCGTAGAGCCGGTTGACCGTGTCGACGTTGATCGGCATCGGCACGAGCTGGTCGCCGACCTTTGCGCGCACGCGATGCTCGTAGAAGCGCCAGTCGGTGAACTGCGACAGGTACTCGGCAATGCGCATGCCGTTGGTATGGAAGATGTGAGGTCCGTACGGATGAATGAGCACCTGATGCTCGTCGAGACGATCGAACGCGTTGCCGCCGATATGCGTTCGCCTGTCGACGATCAGCACGGAGAGGCCGTGGTTCGCGAGGCGCTGCGCAACGACCGACCCCGAGAACCCGGCGCCGACGACGAGGACGTCCACTTGCATCGATCGCTTCTTCACGACGGCAGCGCCGGCGACGTCGCGGCGGATCTTGCCCGCACCGCCTCGAGCATCCGCGCGCGCATCGCAGCGACGACCGATTCCCATGTCGCTTCGCGCGCGAGCTCGAGACCGGCAGCGAGCAGCGCCGCGTCGGGAGCGGCACAGGCGCGCGCAGCGAGCGCGATGAACTCTGCGTGCGAGCGCGCGACCTGGGCGACCGGCGCGAAGTTGCGGATGACGTCCGGCACGGCGGTCGAGATCACCGGCTTGCCGGCCGCCATGTACTCGAGGGCCTTCGTCGGGTTGATGTATTCAGTCGCGTCGTTCAGCGCGAATGGCATCAGGCAGGCATCGAACGCCTTGACGTAGGCAGGCAGCTCCTGGTAGGTCCGTTGACCCAGCCAGTGCAGGTTGCGATGAGTCGGCAGATTCTCGCGGTCAACCTTTGCGAGCGGTCCGACGATCACGATCGAACCATGCGCGAACGCGCGTGCAAGTTCGTCGATCAATGAATAGTCGAGGCGCTCGTCGACGACGCCGAAATAGCCGAGCATCGGGTGGGGCAACGCGGCGACGTCGGCGGGCAATGCGGTTGCGGCGTCGCGGGATCTTGCATAATGGTCGACGTCCACGCCGCAACCGTAGAAATGCACGTTCGGATGCTGACGCGACTTGCGCGTGGACAGGCGGTGGCCGCCGGCGAAAACGATGTCCGCGGCCGAGAGCAACGTCACTTCGCGCTGCTCGAGGTCTTTTGGCGCGAAGCGGAACTTGGACAGCTCGTCCATACAGTCGTAAACGACTGTCGCGGTGTCGAAGCTGCCGAGGAAGCCGGGCGCCACCATCGGCGAGTAGAACCACTGAATGACACGCCCGAAGCGCCCCGTGCATAGCGGGTGCTCGCGCAACGCCCGCTGCAGTAGCGGGCGCAGCTGGCTGCACTGGGCGTCGACGTCGCCCCCGGGGCCGCGGACGTGCGGCACGACGCGCACGACGTTGCACGTAGGCTCGCTGATCTCGAGGCGTGTGGCGGCCGCGTCGGTAATCGGCTCTTCGACAAACGCCACACGATGCCGGTCGGCGAGACGGGCGAGAACCTGTTGCGGGCGCTGCCAGACGAAATCCCACCGCAGATGCGAGTGGCAAACGATCGGGAGCTGGGAGGCGGAGAAGGTTGTAGCGGTCGCACTCATCACGCGGGCCGAGGGTCAATTGCAGATCACGAGCGGCCGCGATTAGAGCGTCCAACTGCAGTGCTCGGCATATAAGCAAACGGCGGGCCCGCCTCGGGCCGCCTCGACACGCGTTGGATGGCGTCTGATTCGTGTGCACGATTCGGCAAAAAGGGCGCGAAGCGCATGCAATGCCGACGCGCTCCGCTGCACCGGCGCCGGCGGAGTCGCGACTACACTGCACAGCGAGACGCTGTGATGCGAGCCCGGTGAACCGATCCGTTTACGCCGCGCCCGGGATGTAGGTGCGCGAATGACGCGTCACATCGGCAATCAGCTCGAGCGGAATCTTCGGCGTGCGGTCCGCGTAGAGGAGCCCGTTGATCTCCTGAAACGTATCGGCGAACTGCGTATAGCAGAAGCCGCTGAACAACGGTGCGTCGACGACGGCCAGCACAAGGCTGCGGTAGCGTGCGTAGAACTCCTCATCGCTCGAGGCTTGCGAGTAACCCCACAAACGAAGCGCCTCGTTGTCGGCCGTCGGCGCGATCCGATCGGGACCAACGTAGGCGATGCCGCCGAACTCGGTCATGATGATCGGCTGGCCGATGTGCGGGTACCCGTCGAGCGTCAGCATGCGGCCGCCGGGCCGCCTTCGGTCGAACAACTGCGTCGTGTCCGCATCGCGTCCGTAGCGCTGCTCGATGTGCTCGGCGTTCGGATCGTAGTCGTGGATGCCGATGATGTCGGTCGCGCCCGCTTCCCATCCGTCGTTTCCAACGACCGGACGCGTCGGGTCGAGCGTCTTGGTGAGGTGGTAGAGGCCCTCGACCGCGTGGCGGTGCTGCTGCAGCGTGGGCAGCTCGGGTACGCCCCACGACTCGTTGAACGGCACCCACACGACGATGCAGGGATGGCTCCAGTCGCGGTCGATCGCCTCGCTCCACTCGCGCACCATGCGGCGGATCGCCGTGTCGGTGAACCGGTACGCCGACGGCATCTCCTCCCAAACGAGGAGACCGAGTCGGTCGGCCCAGTACAGGTAGCGCGGATCCTCGATCTTCTGGTGCTTGCGCACGCCGTTGAAGCCCATTGCTTTGGCAAGCTCCACGTCGCGTCGCAATGCGTCGTCGTCCGGCGAGGCAAGCAGCGTGTGCGGCCAGTACCCTTGGTCGAGGACGAGGCGCAGCGTGTACGGCCTGCCGTTCAGCATGAAGCGGTCACGCGAGATTGTGACGGTGCGCAGCGCCGTATAGGACCGGACTTCGTCGATCACTGCGCCGCCCCAAATCAATCGTATCTCGGCGTCGAGCAGCGTCGGACGCTCAGGGCTCCAGAGGAGCTCGTTGCGGTAGTCATCGATGCCCGGGTCCGACAGGATGATCCTGCGATCTACCGTGTTCGAAACGACATGGTAGACGTCATGCGCGAGCACGCGCGCGCCGTGCGACAGCGTGAGCTCGATGGCAAGCTCGTCGATCGGCGTGCCGCCAATGTGCGCTTCGAAAGTCAACGCGAAGCCCTCGACATGCGGCGTCCAGCGCACGCGGTCGATGTACGTTTGGGAAACCTGCTCGAGCCACACCGTTTGCCAAATCCCGCTGGTCCGGGGATACCAGATCGAGTGCGGCTTGAGCTGCCAGTCTTGCTTGCCGCGCGGCTTGGCAAGGTCCTGCGGATCGTCCTCCGCGAAAACCGTCACCGTTTGCCGGCCGCTCGGGTCGAGCGCCTCGGTAATGTCGGCGCGAAACGGCGTATGGCCGCCCTCGTGGCTCGTTACGAAATGGCCGTTGACCCACACCTTGGCCAGGTAGTCGACAGCGCCGAAATGCAGGATCGCGCGCTTGTCGCTCGGCTTCAGCTCGAAGTCGCGCTGGTACCAGCACACGGCGTGAAACGAGGTGTCAGCGATGCCGCTGGCCGCCGATTCGGGCGGATACGGCACCTCGATGACGAGCGGCCAGTGACTGACGTCTGCCGGCACCGTATAGCGGCGCTCCAGGTCGAAGCTAAAGCGCCAGGGGCCGTTGAGGCATGTCCAGTTGGCTCGCTGCAGCATTGGCCGTGGATAGCCGGTTGCGTGGATGTTCACCGTAGTCGCGACTTTCGTGGGGACGGACAACGCGGCAAGCGCCGTGCCTTGCACGGAAGAAACGTCCCGCGGCCTCTCGTGCGTAAGGCTGTCTTCGTTGTGCTGTGAGCGTGCCTGGACGCGCTACCGGTAACGGCGCGTCAGGAGCCACGCGGCGAACGAAGGTGGAACGTCGCGCTTGGAGTTCTCAGCTGCTCAAGTGTGGACCCAGGGTACCCCAGTCCTCGAGACTCGAACGATGAAAGGTGCTTTGACGAACCGGACTCAGCCGGTGGCCGCATAGTTCGCTCTCGGTTCCAAAGCAGTTCCATTCTGTGCGGTACTCGGCCGCCGGTATTCGTTTGCACATTGACGCGCGAGTTAGTGCGCACCGCTTCCAGCTTCCTTGCCGAGAGCGTCAGCGCCGCAAACAGCGCGGTCATTGATCCATTTCTCTGGATCGAGCCGCACTATGACTAGCGCGCTCGGTTGCCGTCGAAACCGACGCGTGTCGGGGTTAACACAGTCGCGCAGCATCGATTCTGGCGTAATTGACAGCGTCCGCCAGACGATCGTAGCGATATTCTCCGTAACGGTAGACGCCTGCGTCGAACGATATCGACCACGCGGCCATGATCGTCCGGTCGCGCTCGCTTGGCGGTCGTACGTGGTCATAAGGTCGGAGCGGATCGAAGGCGGTCTCTGTCGACTGGCGTGACGCCATCAGCTCCGCATATGCGACGGCGTCTTGAAGGCGACCGTATCGATATCCACGGTAACGATAACAGCGGCCGTCGAAATCAATCGAAAATGCCGACATCAGCCGCTCCTGATTGTCGTTGAACCCGCCGCGTTCCCTAGGCTCACCCGCTCGTATTTGCGACCCGGCACGGACGCGTACGCTCGTGGTGACGCTCTGGGGCGATACCGCTTCGAGGTGACTGTCGTCGGTGTCGAGAACTCTTCCGCCTTCGCCCACCATGTCGCGTTCAGCTCTGGACGCCATGCCTTGTTCGTACTTTCCGACAATCAACGAGCGAACTCGCCAGGCACAGCGCGGGCTTGCATGAAGATTGCATATGACGTACGCACCGCGTTCGCAGTAGCCGTGCGTTTGTAGTTGCGCCGCCATGCTCGATTGTGGGTCCTTCGCGCATCGGCCGACCCGTCAATTCTCGGTAAGCGTCACGAGCATGTCCGCGTACCAGGCGGTGTTCAGCCCCAGTGCCTCGTCCATGGTCAAGTCGCAAGCGTCGGACGCGAAGCGAGCCGAGTGAACGCCAAGGAGGATCCAAGGCAGATCGCCCGGTGCGAGACTGCTTGCGGGCGCGCGCATGACGACGGGCGCGCCGCTTGTTCCACGATGAGTCCGTGCATCCGTGAGAAAGTACCCGTGTCCTTGGAAACGCAAACCGAAAGACGACGCGATAACCGCGTGCCGCACCACGGGCATGTGGTGCAAAGTATCGTGGAACCCGAGCGGAAAACCCACGACGAGCGATGAGCTCCCGACCTCGATCTGGACGTTTGGGTCGGGCAGGTGCGCCGGAGTGAAGGCACGATAGATCGCCGCTGCGGGAAAGGCCGATCGATCGATTTCAACCACCGCGATGTCGACTTCGCCGGCGGAATCGTTTCCTTGGCGCCACACGCTGCCGCCATCGCGGTACAACAGCATGGAGAATCCGGTAGACCGCGTCATGTTGGACGCGTCCATGTGCAGCTCGATCTCCAGACGATCGGGGTAGTGTTGACTCGCTGTGTCGACCATTACATGCCGGCTCGTGACGAGAAAGAGCCGTTCGCCGCGTTCGAAGAAAAATCCGCTTGCATTGGTGAGACCGCGTTGGCCGTCGAAGGTTAGAACGCGGGTCACCGTGAGCAATAGGGACTCGATCACGACTGGTCGAATGAAGTGAAGTGTTGGACAAGAGCGCCGTGTATGAACGGCGCCGCTGGGCTTCCTTCCGTTGTCTGAAGCAGTCGGGGCAGCGCCGCGCTCAGTCGACGTGCACCGTGCGCGCGGCGGCGATTCGCTCGCGAGTCTTCTGAACGGTCGCGCAGCCGTTCTGCCATCGCGCGCGGAAAACAGCGGTGGACAACGGCGGGGCGTCAGGAAGATACAACAGTCGGGTCGCTATCGTCGTGCCGTGTTCGATGAGCTCGTCAAGCTCGGCGCGACCCTCCGGCCCGGTTTGTTCCAGTTCGCCGATTCGCATACAGCAATAGTCGAGCGACGTCCGCATTGCTTCCCAGCGTTCCCAGCTCAGCGGCACTTGGACGCTTCCTCGTGCGCCAGCAACGATCGTGCGGCTTCGCCATACGTGGTTCCGATCCGAAGCCGCAGCTCCATGCAGGTAGTGCTGGGGAGCGGATTCGTACACGTCGTGAGAGTGGCCGCCAGCTGCGCTGCACGCGCTGTGTCGCCGTCATCCAAAGCGTCTAAAAACGCGTCTCGCGCGCTTCCCTGGCCGCCATACTGAGTGGACAAGATCATGGTCAGTGCATCCGGCTCAGCGTAGCCGGAAACCTCCAAACACGAGCCGTGACGGAAACAAGCCCGTCAACGATGTCAAGCGCCGGGCGCACGACACGGCGAGGCCGATGGCGGCGATTTCGACATAGTTTCGGCATCGGCAGATTCGGAGCTAGCACTGATGAACACACAGCGGAAGTCCTCTGGTGAAGAAGCAGTCGTACTTGCGCCTTGATCCGGTCGAGTCAACCTTGACCGTAGCAAGGAACAGGGACCTGAAGGTCGCCAAGTCGGTCTTCCAGTTTCTCACTTCCGTTGTCCTGAACACGCCGACTAGTGCAAGGAACTGCGAAGCACTACGGGAGTGACCAGGGCCGGAGGAGCCCGAGAGACTAGCGCGATGCGTGTTCGTGTCGCGGCTCCAATGCCGCGCCGCCATCGAATTAGTGCTGGCGGTACTGCCGAAGCAGGTGCACTCACGATACACCTCTTCAAGTGCCGCACCTAGGCTTTTTGGTATTTATCGAACGACGGTGCTGCTTGCGAAGGCGCCCGCCCAGTACGTGACAGCCGGCTTCGTTATCACGGACGGCCGCGAGATCGCGTGGCGAGCACAACGAAGCGCATGCCGTACAAGTACTGTATGACCCGGCGTTGCACGATGACCCGACGGAATGGTTCGGCGGCGGTATGCGATACCAGTCGACGATGGGCGAAATCTTGGCAGGCACGTCTTCGCGGACGGACAAGACGCTCATCGAGTCGCAGAAGTTATGCCTCGCTGAAGATGACGCCCGAGCAGCGACTGCGCTGCGACGCGAGTCACTTCCCTATCGGCGATCTACAGCAGCAATCACGGATGGCCGAGCGAGGGGAACGCGGCGCGGTCGGTGGAGCGAACGCCCGACGACTTCACTTTCAAAATCAAGGCAGCTATTCACACGTCAGCAGAATATTGCGCAAGGTTGGAAAGCCGCGCTGTTCATATGCAGTTCGCGCCATGGCTTGCTGTTGGCGGCTGCTGCTCTCGCTGCGCTATTGAGGTAACGTCCGATCGAGGAGAACGTGACATGGGAAACGGAAAGCACATCGTCGACGAGCCATTGCACCCGTATACGGGCGCTCGTTGTGACAATCGCGCATGAGAGGTGGCGCGCATGCCTGAGCTAAACCGTATCGGTGAGCTGGAGGTCGCCCAACCCGGTTCGAGCGGACCCGCCGATCGGCGCAGTTCGCCCTTGGCAGCGCGGATCGAACGAGAACGCGAACGGCCTATTGAGGCAGTAGTACCTACCTAAGGGCATCGCCTTGTCCCGCTCTTCGCAAAGGGAGCTCAACGCAATCGCGCGGCGCCTGAACAAACGGCCGAGGAAAACATTGCTCTACGAAACACCAGCTCAACGATTTCATCAAGTTGTTGCGTCGACCGTTGAATCGGCCACCAAGAGCGGTCGGTCGCTGCCTGAGGTGAAGCGCCGTGGCAGCGTAGTATGGGTTGACTTCCACTTGCCCATCGGTGATTCAGTAATGACCGGCGAGCGGTCATTGGCACCGTCGCGAGGGGCTTCCTCGCCATGACGCTGAACGTTGGCGCGCAACAAATGGAATCCCAAGTTGCAGCGAGGCGCGTGACCAGCCGG
>DATLOI010000080.1:0-4753 GCA_035536295.1 Casimicrobiaceae bacterium | reverse complement strand
CTGGCCGCGGTCATCTTCTTCGTCGCGGGCGTGCTCGTGATCGAGGCACGCAACGATCCACAGCAAAGGAGGCATCCGATATGAAGCAGTCCAGAATTGCGGAGCAGACGAACCCCGAGCGGCGTCGGTTCCTGGAGGTCTGTGGCCGCTACGGCTTTACGACCGCGGTGCTCGCGTCGATCGGCGGTTATCTGTGGTCCGATGATGCGATTGCGCAAACCGCGGCCGACGAGGAGGCGAAGCAGAAAGCCGCGAAATCGACAATGCTCTTCGCGACCGAATACAAAAACGAAGACTGGGCCCACTTACCGATCCCTCAGTCGCAATTCAAGACGAACCTCGAAGCATCTTCGAAGAACGCCATCTATGTGAAGCTTCATCCGGCAGGGCAGCTTGGCATCGGCGCCGCGCTCGCGCAGAAGATTCAGGGCGGAACGGTGCAGGGCGGCGCAGTTTCGCTATCAAATTTTTCCCCGTATGCACCGGCGGTGGATCTGATCAACATTCCGTTCTGGTGCGGCGAGAACCAGAAGTTCGCGAATCTCGTCACTTCGCGCGCGTGGAACGACGAGATCACGCCTAAGGTCACACAGCGTGGCTACCAGCCAATCTTCTACTTCACCATGGACTCGCGCACGATCTCAAGCCGTAAGGGCTTCCGTCCGGTAAAGGTGCCGGGCGACATGCAGGGAATGAAGATGCGGGTTCCTCCCTCGCAATTACTGCAGACTTTCTACAGACTTGCTGGAGCCAATCCGACCGTGGTGCCGTGGGGCGAGACCGCCACTGCGATGAAGCAGGGCGTGGCCGACGGACTCGATCCCGCCATCGCGCCGCTGTACACATTTGGATTTACCGACATTCTCGGCCACCTTACCGTCGTACGCTCGGTGTCCGACGCGCAGATGTTCGCCGCCAATGCCGGCTGGTACCAAGCACTACCGAAAGACCTTCAGACCGCATTCGATGCAGCTGCCGCGCGCACACAGCAGGAATCGTTCGCGCAGATCGAGAAAGCTCGTGCGGTGTCGATCGGCGAATTTAAGAAGGCGGGTGCGCAGTTTTACGCAGTCAACGCCTCGGAGTACAAGCAATGGGTGGAAGCGTGCGGCGAGCCGCGCAAGGAGTGGGAGGAGTTCAAGGTGAAGTTCGCGGGCTCAGTCGCCAATTTCGAGAAGCTGAAGGAGGCGGCGAACACCAAGGGCCCGAGCACGGTCGGCGAATACACCGGCTGAACCCGCGCGCGCGACGCCCAGGCCACACCGAAGCATCCCATCTTCAACCGCGGCGGGGCGCTTGAGCGTTCCGCCGCGGCGACTCCTGCGCAATGACACGATTCCTAAGGCAGCTCGACCAGAACGCGGAGCGCTGGTCGATGCTCGCCTTCTACACATTCATCTGCTTCATCATCGTGCAGGAAGTCGCGCGTCGTTTCCTGCTCAATTATTCCTCCGCGTGGGCGGAAGAGGTGGCGCGCTATGCATTCATCTATCTGGGCTGGATCGGTGCGGCGTATGCAGTGCGTGAGCGCGCGCACGTGCGCTTTGACATCGTACTGAGTCGCGTCGGACCGTCGACGAAAGGCGTGCTGTACGTCTTCGGAGAGCTGGCCACGATCGCGTTCGCGTGTATTGCGCTGTACTGGTCGACACATACCATCCAGCAGCTCCTTCATTTCGAAGGCACCACCCCCGTCTTGCGCATCAACAAGGCGTGGTTTGAAGCGGCGGTGCCGATTGGATTTGCGCTCGTCATCTGGCGCAGCCTCCAGGCGCTTCGACGCGATGTACGCAATCTGATCGACCGCACCGAGCCTTACGTTGGCAAGACGCTGTTCGAAGAATAGCGATGGCCGTTACTCTTTCGATCGTAGCGATGGTCGCGCTGCTCGCGCTGGGCGTGCCGTTCTGGGTGGCGATGGGGCTGGGCACGGTAGCGATGCTCGCGAGCACGGGCGTGCTGCCGCTTACGCTGATTGGCGAAGCGCTGTTCGAGGGCGTCGACAGCTTTGCGCTGATCGCAATCCCGTTGTTCATTCTGACCGGGGATGCGATGGTGCGCAGCGGGCTCGGGATCAAGCTGCTCAATTTCGCCGAGGCGAGCTTCGGGAGCTTCCGCTCGGGCTTCGGAACCTCGACCGTGATGGGGTGCGGCTTGTTCTCCTGCATCTCAGGATCCGACGCAGCCGATGCTGCAGCCGTCGGTCGACTGACGATGGATCGCCTGCAGCAGAAAGGTTATCCGCGCGCATACGCGTGCGCGCTGGTCGCAGCGGGTGCGTGCACCGGTATTCTGATACCGCCGTCGATCGCCTACATCATCATCGGTCTGGTGCTCGGGATCTCCTCAGCCACACTGTTCCAGGCGGCATTCGTTCCGGGCGTGATGGTGCTGCTCGCGGTCATGGTCACGAACGCGATCATCAATCGTGTGCGCGGCTACGAACGGTCTACTGCGCGTTTTTCGCTGTCGAACTGGTGGCGCGCGCTGGTCGATGCGCGCTGGGCGCTCGCCATACCGTTTATCATTCTCGGCGGGATCTACAGCGGCGTGTTCACGCCGACCGAGTCCGCCGCAGTCGCGGTTGCGGTTGCCATGGGAATCGGGATGCGGGACCGGCAGCTCTCGATCCGCGACCTGCCCGCGATGTTGGGCACGAGCGCGCGTGTGTGCGGCGTCATCCTGCCGATCATCGCCGTCGCTCTGCTTTTCGCGCAGGCGCTCACCGTCCTCGATGTCCCGCAACAGTTCGTTGCTTGGGTAACCGGCATGGGTACCACTCGGGTACAGATCATTCTGCTGATGCTCGTCATATGGATCGTCGCCGGAATGTTCATGGAGGCGAGCCCCAACATCGTGGTCCTCGGACCGCTGCTGTTTCCGCTCGCGAAGCAGATCGGGATGGATCCGATCCATTTCTGCATCTTCATGATCACCACGCTGGGCCTCGGGTTTATCACGCCTCCGTTCGGCTTGAATTTGTTCGTCATGGCAGGGCTGACACGAACTCCGATCACGGCTATCGCGAGACAGGCATTCCCGTTCGTGATCGCGATGATCATCGTGTCCGTCATCATCGGCTTCGTCCCGGAAATTTCGCTATTCACGCTCAACCGCTGAAGCTGCAGATAAGCGCAGTTCGTTAGCCCGCAGAAAATCCGCCGTCGACAAAGATGATCTGACCGGTCACGTAGTCCGATGCGCGGCTGGCGAGGAACACCGCGGTGCCGCGCACATCGCGCAACTCGCCGTTACGCCCGGCAAACGTGCTGTCTGCCATTTTCTGCCAGCGCGTCGCATCGTTCACGATGGGTTCGGTCAATGCAGTCGGAAAGAAACCCGGCGCAATTGCGTTCGCGTTGACGCCGTAACGGGACCACGCTTCGGCTTGCGCGCGCGTCAGTTGCGCGATACCACCCTTTGACGCACCGTACGCTGCGCCCATCGGAAACGCGCGCACCGATTGCAGGGACGCGATGTTGACGATGCGGCCCCACCCTTTTTGGATCATCGCTGGTGCCAAGGCTTGCGAAACGAAAAATGGTGCCGTTAGGTTGATTGCCAACACGGCGTCCCAGTCGTTATCGCTGACTTCGAGCATCGGTCGACGGATATTGATGCCCGCGGCATTGACGACGATATCGGGCGCGCCGAAGAAGGAGCCGGCGAGCGTACACATCGCACGCAGGGCATCGCGATCGCGCACGTCGGCGGCAATCACTGCAGCGCGGCCGCGCGCCGCTTCGATTTCCTGCTGAGCACCGTGCAATTCCGTCGCGCGTCGTGCGACCAGCACGAGTGCAGCGCCCGCCTCGGCCAGCGCAATCGCAATCTCGCGTCCGATACCTGAGCTCGCCCCGGTTACCAGTGCGACACGACCGTCGAGGTCAAACAGCGCGGGGGACGCCACGAACTAGCCGTTGATTCGCTCACCGAGCTCGAAGCGCTCGCGTGGAAAATACTTGGCGAGCCGGTCGTCCGCGGTGCGCGCATGCGCCTCCATTCCTTCGAGCCGAGAGATGCGCGCCGTTGCCGGCGCAATCGCCTGATTGGCCGCGCGCGTCATGCGTTGCCATGTCACCGTCTTGATGAACTTATGAACCGACAGCCCGCCCGAATAGCGCGCCGCGCCGCGCGTCGGCAGCACGTGATTCGGACCCGACGCTTTGTCGCCGAACGCAACCGTCGTCTCTTCGCCAAGGAAAAGCGAGCCGTAGCACGTCAGATGCTCGAGCCACCAGTCGAGATCGTTTGCGTGCACTTCGAGATGTTCCGACGCGTAGCGATCGGAGATCTGCACGACCTCTTCGCGATTGCCGCACACGATGACTTCGCCATAGTCACGCCACGCGGCGCCGGCGGCGTCACGCGCCGTTGGGGGCAACGCATCGATCAGCAGTGGCACGTGGCGCATCACCGCTTCGGCCAGCGAGCGCGATATCGTGAACAGCCACGCGGGAGACTCGTGGCCGTGCTCGGCTTGGCCGACAAGATCGCTCGCAACTAGCGCAGCGTCCGCCGAGTCGTCGGCGATCACCGCCACTTCGGACGGCCCCGCAAACACATCGATGCCGACCTGTCCGAACAATGCGCGCTTCGCCTCGGCGACGTACTTGTTGCCCGGGCCGACGATGATGTCGGCCGGCTTACCGGTGAACAACCCGTGCGCTAGCGTCGCGATCGCCTGCACGCCGCCAAGCGTCATGATGATGTCCGCGCCCGCGACTTTCATCGCGTACAACACGTGCGGATG
>DATLOI010000079.1:0-5216 GCA_035536295.1 Casimicrobiaceae bacterium | reverse complement strand
GCGTCGCGCAAACGCACTGCACACGTTCCAGCAATCGGCCACCGGCGCCGTGCACGAGGCATTGCGGCATCGCGGCTATCTGTTGCTCACGATCGGCTTTTTCGTCTGCGGCTTCCAAGTCGTGTTCGTCGGCGTGCATCTTCCCGCCTATCTCGCCGATCGCGGTATGCCCGCGCACGTCGCCGTCACCGCACTCGCGCTGATTGGTCTTTTCAACATCATCGGCACCTATACGACCGGCTGGCTCGGAAGCCGCATGCCGAAGCGCTACATCCTCGCGGCGATCTATTTCGCGCGCGCGATCGTCATCGCTGCATTCGTGTTCACGCCGATCAGTGTGATGAGCGTGTACGCGTTTGCGATCGCATTGGGCTTGCTATGGCTTTCGACGGTCCCGCCTACCAACGGCATCGTGGCGCAAGTATTCGGCGTCCGCTATCTGTCGATGCTGGCCGGCATCACGTTCTTCAGCCACCAGATCGGAAGCTTTCTCGGCGCATGGCTGGGAGGACGCTTCTACGACACGCTCGGGAGCTACGACGTCGTCTGGTACTTGTCGATCGCGCTCGGCATCATCGCCGGCCTCATCAACCTGCCGATCGACGAGCGCGAGATCGCGCGGCCTCAGGCTGCGCCTGCGTAACCACTCATTGCTCGCGCGAAGCCTCGATGCATTCGCGAATCGACGCGACGAGGCGATCGAGATCGACCGGCTTCGTGACGTGCAACGCGAAGCCCGCGCGCTTGCTTCGCGCGATATCCTCGGGACCGCCGTAGCCGCTGTAGGCGATCGCCGGCGTAGATACGTTCGGCGTGGTCTTTCGAATGGTCGCGAGCAACTGGTGGCCATTCACCTCGGGCATCGCCACGTCGGAAATGATGAGGTCGAAGCGCACGTCGCGGGCGTGTGTGAGCGCATCGTGCGCCGACGTTGCAAGCATCGTATCCGCACCTTCAAGCTGCAATAGCTCGCGCAGCGCCTCCGCGTTCGCTGGCGCATCGTCGATTACCAGCACGCGATAGCCTGCCAGCCGCTCTTCGGGAAGCGCGTGCACGAACGATGCGCGCGGCGATTGTGTCAGCGACGTTTGCAACGGCAGACATACGGTGAAGCGTGCACCCTTGCCTTCTCCGTCGGAATGGGCTTGAACTCGTCCTCCGTGCAGGTCGACCAGTTGCTTGACGAGCGCAAGGCCGATTCCCATGCCGCCCTTGCGGCGCGTCGAGCCGGCGTCGCCCTGCCGGAACCATTCGAACACGTGAGGCAGCAGCGACGGCGCGATGCCCTGTCCCGTGTCCTCGACCACGAGCCGGGCAAACTCGCCCTCGCGATCGAGCGACACGCGGATGCGCCCGCCGCGCGGCGTGAACTTGAGCGCATTGGACACGAGATTCCAGGCGATCTGCTTCACGCGCACCGCATCCGCTTCGACGAACAGCGGCTCCTCCGTCACGTGGATATCAAGCGTAATGTCGTTATCGACTGCTTCGCTTCGTAGCGCTCCGATCGATTCGGCAATCAGCAACGGCAGTGGCACCAACTGGCGCTCGATCGTGAGTTTTCCCGTACGGGCGCGCGATACGTCGAGCATGTCCTCGACGAACTGCGTCTGCGCCTGGACCATTTGATGAATAACCTGGGCAGCCGAAACGAGCTTTGGCACACCGCGAAGCTCGGGGGTGCGAAGCAAAAGCTCCGACTGCATCTGCATCAACGCAAGCGGATTGCGAAGCTCGTGGGACAACGTCGCGAGGAACTCGTCCTTGAGCCTATTCGATTCTTCGGCGGCGTCGCGACTATCGCGCACGTCCTGCAGAAGGTCTTCGCGGCGCTCGGTGGCGAGCTGAGATTGCGTCAAGTCGCGCACGATTTTCACGTAACCATGGAGGGCGACGTCGTGCAAAGGCGCCGTCACGCCACTCGCGAAAAACTTCGAGCCGTCCCTTTTGGCCAACCAACGATCGTCGTCGGCGCGCCCGGTTTCGCGCGCCGTGCGAAGCTCGTTCTGCGGTACGCCCGCGACACGATCCTCGGCCACGAACAGCACCTCGAAATGTTTCGCGGTCGCCTCGTTGATCGAATAGCCGAACATCTGCTGCGCGCCTATATTCCATGATTCGATGCGTCCCTCGGGCGTCAGCGTCATGATCGCGTAATCGCGCACGCTGTCGACGACGACCTGCAGCCAAGTGCGGTTGCGCTTGACGACATCCTCGGCCTCGCGCCGCTCGCTGATGTCGATGAACGTCAGCACGGCCCCGCCGATGCGATCGTCCTTGGTCCGGTAAGGCAGGATGCGCTCGATGTACCAGCGGCCGTTTTGCGCGCGCACTTCGCGCTCGGAGACACGCAGGTTGGCGAAGACATCGGCCAGATCGGTCTCGAGCGTGGGGGCTGCGAGGCGGTTGCTTATATCGAGAAGCGGCCTGCCGATATCGGCCGGAATCAGGTTGAAGATCTCGCGCGCGAACGGCGTAAAGCGCATCAGCCGGAACTCCCGATCGACGAATATAACCGGCATCTCGGTGGCGTTGATGAAGTTCGAAAGGTCGTCGGAGATTAGCGTCGTCTCGTCGACCTTGTTCTTCAATTCCTGGTTGACGGTGGTCAATTCCTCGTTAGTCGATTGCAGCTCTTCCTTGCCGGTTTCGAGCTCTTCGCTTGTCGCCCGGAGCTCCTCATTGGTGGCCTGCAGCTCCTCATTGCTGGCCTTAAATTCCTCGTTCTGGATTTCGTATTGCTCGATGGCAGCGCGAAGCTGCGCCTGCGTGTCGTGCAACCGCACTTCCAGACCCGCCACAACTCGATCCGATGACGGCGATGCGCTCGGCGGTTGCGAAGCCACCTCGGGCGTCTCGTCGAACACGACGAGCGCAAACACGCGCGCAGTCGTCTTCTCATGCACCGGATGAATCTTGACGTCGAGCCGCGTCACCTGCGTGCCACGCCGCATCGGCAGGGAAATCCGCTCGACGCTACGCATCGTCTGCAGCGCGTGATCGAGCGCGCCGCGCAGCTCGAGGCGCAATTCGTCGGGAACGATTTTCAACAGATTGAGCGAGGGTTCGCCGCCGGAAATCTGCAGGAAGCGTCCCGCATTCTCGGAGACATGCACGATCTCGTAGCGATCGTCGACGATCAAGCTCGGGGGTGTGTAAAGCTCGAGCAAGCGCTGATGCAGCTCCGCGTAGGAAACGAGAGGTCGTCCGGCTGACGCCAGATCGGGCGGCCGTCGCACCGGCATAAGCGTCGGCAAGCTCGACACGAGCATGCTCATGCGCGCGCGCGGCTGCTGTTGGAAGATGCGCGCCGGCTTCTCGTAGTTGATGAATCCATCGTGTTCATCGTCGACGGACTCCGACATGCCGAGGAACAGATAGCCGTCGGGACGCAGCGAAAAATGCAAAAGGCCGAGGACCTTGCTCTGCACCGGCCGATTGAGATAGATCAGCAGATTGCGACACGAAATCAGGTCGATTTTCGAGAACGGCGGATCCTGGATTACATTGTGCGTAGCGAACATCACCATTTCGCGCATCGACTTCTGCACGCGATAGCCATCCTGCTCCTTGGTAAAGAAGCGGCGCAGCCGCGCGGGCGATACCTGCTCCCTGATCGATTCCGGATAAAGTCCGGCGCGCGCGTACGCGAGGGCCTCTTCGTCGATATCGGTCGCGAAGATGTTGATTTCGGTAGTCGAGCGCAGCGATTGCACGCGCTCGACTAGGAGCATCGCGATCGAGTACACCTCCTCGCCACTCGCGCAGCCAACCACCCATACGCGAATCTTGCCCCCGTGCTGGCGACCCTCGAAAAGCGCAGGAATGACTTTCGTCTCGAGGGCCTGAAACGCTGCCGCATCGCGGAAGAACGACGTCACGCTGATCAGAAGATCGCGCAACAGATGCTTGGCCTCTTCGTTATGCTGGCGCATGTAATCGCGATAGGACGGCAGGTCCCGTACCTCCGTCACCTGCAGGCGGCGCTCGAGCCGTCGCAGCACCGTGGAGCGCTTGTAATGCGAGAAGTCGTGTCCCGTGCGAGAACGCGCGATCGACAGCACGTCGCGCAGCGCTTCCTCGGCCTTGACTGCCACGTCCTCCGCTGTGGGACGCTCCTCGAGCTGCGGCAGGTTGATGACCTTCGCATTGCTGAAGACCGACGCAAGCTGCTTTGGAATATCGGCGCTCCGCATGACGAAATCGACAGCGCCGGTGGCGATGGCATTGCGCGGCATCGAGTCGTACTCGGCGTCGTCGGGCGACTGGGCGAACGTCACGCCGCCGTACATTTTCACGCTCTTCACGCCGATCGTGCCATCGCTTCCCGTTCCCGACAGCACGACGCAAATCGCGCGAACACGCTGCGCATCGGCGAGCGTCTCGAAAAAGCGATCGATCGTAAAGCGCGGACCCTTCTCACGTCGCAGCGGCGTGGGAGCGATATGGCCGTCGACCATCGCCAGGCCCTGGTTCGGCGAGATGACATAAATGTGATTACGCTTGATCGATGTGCGTTCCTTCACCGCGCTGATCGGAATGGCCGTCGCGGCCTGCAAAAGATGCACGACGTTCGACTCGTGCTCGGGAGACAGATGCACGACGACGACATACGCGCAATCGGGCTGCGGATCGGTCGCGCCGAAGAACTCCAGCAACGCCTTCAAGCCGCCGGCGGATGCGCCGATGCCCACGACGGGAAAGTCGAGTTGCGGATCCCTTAGAACGATAGTCGGGTCGGGTTGACTCATGAGCAGCTGCGCTGAAACAATCGAGGCGGACGCGTTGCGGATCGCTCTTCCGGCCCAAGACTACGAAAACCTGGAACGATGATGGTACAGCTTCCTAGGCGCTCACGCCGCAGGGGCGATGTGGACAATCCAGCGCAAATTTCTGCGATTCGACGTCGCTGTCGCGACCTAGCCTCCGTGCGCCATGGCGCCTTGGTCGAAATCGACCGCGAGGGCGCCGTTGTCCGCTTGGGCCAGGAGGTGACGCAGGACATCGGCGTGGCCGGCGGCGGATCTTGCGTGTTCATCGTAGTTGCCGGCCCCCTTGGCGCTGCCGCGACGACCCGCTTCGACTGCCATGCGCCGCGCCAGACGCTCTTTTTCCTCGAGGCTTCGCAACGCTGCCCACAAGGCCGCCTCGACGCGCGTCGTCTGCTCGGCAACCAACGTGTGGATCGAGTAAGCGTGGCCGACGTGACAGCGAAA
>DATLOI010000078.1:0-7007 GCA_035536295.1 Casimicrobiaceae bacterium | reverse complement strand
ACTGACGGTATCGAACGACGCCGCTGCGCCGCTACACGAGGTCAGAGCTATGTCGTGTTTCGCGCGCCTTGCGTCTGGTCAGGTCGTCGGCGGGGCCCTTGGTCGACGTTGGGGGTCATGCTGCGAGATACAACAGGTCTGGGTCGATTCGGCGTTTCGCCGCAATGGAGTCGGTTCAAAACTCGTTCGAGCCTTCGAAGCCGAAGCGCGGTCACACGGTTGTGTGTCGTTCTATCTCGAAACGTTCAGCTTCCAGGCGCCGCACTTCTACCGGGCGCTGGGATACGAAGTGGCCTACGAGCACAATATTTATCCGCACGGCATCGTGAGGTATCTGATGGTCAAGCACGCGAAGGACACAACCGTAACCTGATTGTCTAGCGAAGGTCGTATGACGAATCCTGTCGACGCATTGGTGCTGGATCTTCTCGAGTGGATCGGGCCGAACGAGCGCCCTTACGCCGAGGTGATCGATGCCTGGCGCACGTCGTGTCCTCGCCTTCCGGTCTGGGAAGATGCCAACGCGCGTGGCTACATCAGTCACAGTCGTTCGGACCAGGGGAGGGCATTGGTGTCGGTATCGTCGCTGGGACACGCGGCGCTGCGCGAGCATCGCCGGATGAGCTGGTTGCAACGCTAGTGTCGTGACGCTAGCCTCCCTGGCGTTGCTCTGGCACTGCCACCACGCCGCGCGCGGCGAACGTCAAGCGCACGTTTTCACCTTCGGCGAATGGAACGTCGACATCGGGTGACACGGCGAACAACGATCCCAACGCCGTATCGAGCGTGTATTCCATCGACGCGCCGAGGTAGGCGGCCTTGGTGACGGTCGCCGCGAGGCCCGGTTGATCCGCGCGGGCGACGCGGATTGCTTCAGGACGGATTGCAAGCTCGACTTCGCCGTCGGCAACGCCGCGATGGTGAATGCGCACGCGGGAATCGCCGAGTGTTGCATCGGCCAGCGTTTCATCGATGCGTGACAGGGGGGCGCGCACGCGATTCGCATCGCCGATGAAACCGGCGACGAATGCGCCGCGTGGAGACTCGTAGAGATCGCGCGGTGAGCCGTCCTGTGCGACGCGGCCGCTTTCCATCACGATGATGCGATCCGATACGGCGAGTGCTTCCGCCTGATCGTGCGTGACGTAAACGACGGTAAGGCCCAAGCGCTGCTGCAGGTCGCGAATCTCATCGCGCATCTGGCGGCGCAAGCGCGCGTCCAGATTCGACAGCGGCTCGTCGAAAAGCAGGACCGCAGGCTCCAGGACCAGGGCCCTCGCAACGGCGACGCGTTGCTGCTGGCCGCCCGAAAGCTCGGAGGGTAGTCGCTCGTCGAATCCAGGGAGACCGACATTTGCGAGCGCTTCGCGAGCTCTGCGATCTGCTTCGTCCTTGCGCGTGCGCGAGACGACGAGGCCGTAGCGCACGTTGTCGAGCACCGAGAGATGTGGGAACAGTGCATAGCTTTGAAACACCATCGACACGTCGCGCTCGGCGGCAGAACGCTCGGTTACGTCGTTTCCGCCGATCAACACGCGGCCGCTGGTTGGCAATTCGAGTCCGGCGATCATGCGGAGCACCGTCGTTTTTCCGCAACCCGACGGGCCCAACAAAGTCACGAGCGTCTTCGGGGCGATCGTGAACGAAACGTTGCGCACGGCGTCGACCGCGCCGTAGCGTTTCGATATGTCGCGAAATTCGATCGAGGCGGCGTTCAATTGACGTTCAGGCCGCTGCGCGGCCGGCAAGCGCCGCCGCAGGACGAACGTCGGCTGCCCGGCGACCCAGCCTTCGCTCGCCGACCAAATAGTGGATCGCCAGGATGACGACGATCATCAGCACGATCAGCACCGAACAGTACGCGATCGCAACGCCGTAGTCGCCGTTGATGACGCGATTGATGATGTAGGTGGTCGCCCATTCGTACTCGGCCGAGACCAGAAAGATGACCGCCGACACCGTCGTCATCGCGCGCACAAAGCTGTAGACGAGCGCCGCGATGATCGCCGGCTTCAATAACGGCAGTACGATCGTGCGAAGCGTTGTCCAGCCGCGCGCGCGCAAGGTCATCGCCGCTTCGTCGAGGCTCTTGTCGATTTGCGCCATCGACGCGATGCCGGCGCGTACGCCAACGGGCATGTTTCGAAAGACGTTGCACGCGACCAGAATGATCGCCGTTCCCGTGATCTCGATCGGGGGAACGTTGAAAGCGAGGATGTACGAGATCCCGATCACCGTACCGGGAACCGCGAACGACAGCAGCGTCCCGAACTCGAACGCGGAGCGTCCCACGAATCGCTGGCGTGTCAACAAGTAAGCGGCAACGATGCCCAGTGCGGCGGTGAGCGGCGCTGCGATCGCCGCCAGCCTGACCGTCGTCCAAAACGAGTTCCATGCGGCGCCGGCCCAGATGACGCCGTTGGGACCCGATTCGATGCCGAACGCCTTGATGTAATGCTTGAGCGTTGGCGTGTAATCGCGTCCCCAGGTCTCGACGAATCCCCCTACGAGCGCCATCACGTAGATCACGATCGTGAGAAACGCCCACGGAAACGCAAGCGCGTAGCTCGCGATGCGGATACGTTGCGGAAGCGGTGCAGGGATCCCCGCATCGCCTTTGCCGGACATCGCCGTGTACACCCTGCGGCCGAGCACGCGGCGCTGCACGAGAAATGCGCAGAGCGCGAATGCCAGCAGCACGATGCCCAGTGTTGCGGCGCGGCCTTGGTCGAGTTGCGCGCCGACGACCGAGAAAAAGATCTCGGTCGAGAGCACACCGAAGTTGCCGCCGAGCAGGATTGGATTGCCGAAGTCGGCGATCGATTCGATGAAGCTGATCAAGAAAGCGTTTGCGAGCCCCGGTCGCATCAGCGGCAGCGACACGGTGGTGAACGTCGTCCAGCGATCGGCGCGCAGCGTCTGCGCGGCTTCTTCCAGTGATGGCGCGATACCTTCCACGACACCGATCAAAACAAGAAAAGCGATCGGCGTGAACGCGAACACCTGCGCGAGCAATACACCTTGGAATCCGTAGATCCAGCGCGTGGGCTCGATCCCGAATGCGAATTCGAGAAACTGGTTCACCAATCCCGAGCGACCAAACAAGAGAATGAGCCCGAGTCCGATCACGAACGGCGGCGTGATGATCGGCAACACCGACAGAATGCGCAGTGTTTTGCGAAACCGCAGCCGTGTTCGCGTGACGATCAGCGCAAATGCAAGTCCGAGCAGCGTGCAGGCGATCGCGCATGACAGTGCGAGCATCAGCGTATTCCAGGCGACGCCGCAACGCGTGCGCCCTCCGACACAACCCAATCCCCAGATCTTTTCGGTGAACAGTCGTGTAACGAATGCATTGATCGAGACTTCTCCGGACGAAGCCTGCAGCGCAGACACCAGAACCTTGTAGAGCGGGTAAAACGTGAACACGCCGATCAAAAGCGCAATGCCAACGACGCATCCCGCGACAAAGCCGTCACCGCGAAAGCGTCCGCGCTTGGCAAGCCCCAGGGCGAATAGCATCGCGAACGAGGTGAGCACGAGCGCGGTCCCGATGCCGACGCCGTATTGACCGGCGGGGTTGCCGAATTCGTGGAGCCATTCATAGGCGAATCCGCGCGGACCGATGGCAAAGCCCTGCAACGCGGTCCACGCGAAGCCACAGACGCCAAGCACGATGAGCGCATTGCCGCGTGCGATGCGATCGAGCGATGGAGCTGCTAGCGCAACGATCGCCAGCACGAGCAACGTGCCGATCGGCCATAGCCACGCGCGGCCATGCAGCGCAGCCTGCAACAAGGCTGGCGCGTTCTCACGCGACGTGAATGCGCCGAGCCACCGCAGCGCCAGAACCGAGTCCTGCAGCATGTACCACGGGAGTACGGCATAGCCCGCGACACCGATCGCGAGCCACGCGATGACCGCTTTGTCGCGCGTCGACCTCTCGCGGACCACCGTCGGGGTCAAGCGAGTATCCGTTTGCATGCCTCGTTGCAGTTTCCGGCAGAAATCGACGGGCTTTGCCCGCGATTTCTGCGAAGCTCACGCCGGGCGAAAGTAGGTTCGCACTTTCGCCCGATCATTTCGGCGCCGAGTTGATCTCCTTTTCCCAGCGTTCGAGCAATCGCTTTCTTTCGGCCGAGCTGCCGAAGCGTGCGAAGTCGTAGTCGATGACCTTGACATCGGTCAGGCGCGGAATCTGCGGCGGAAGCGGCAGCGAGCGGTTGGTGGGAATCGCGAACTCCTTCACGTCGAGCCCGACCTTCTGGCCTTCGGCCGATAGCAGGAAGTCGACGAACTTCTTCGCGGCGTCGACGTTACGCGTTCCCTTGATGATCGCGGTCGACCCGATCTCGTAGCCGACGCCTTCGCAAGGCAGCACCGGCTCGACTGGAAAGCCGCGCATGATGTCCTGAATCACGCCATGCAGCACCGTGCTGCCGAGCGCGGTCTCGCCTCGACTCACGGCCGTCATCGGGCCGATGCCCGATCGCGCGTATTGATTCACGTTCGGATGCAATTCGCGCAAAAAGCGAAACGCCTCGTCCTCGCCGAACACCTGCACGAGTGTCGCGAGCATCAGGTACGCAGTTCCGGATGACGATGGATTACCCAGCATGATCTCGTTCTTGTACACGGGCTTGACGAGATCCTTCCAGCATTGCGGGATCGGCAGCTTCTTTTTCGCGATGACTTCGGTGTTGTAGCCGATTCCGACGATGCCGCCGTAGACGCCCGACACGCGGTCCTTCGATAGCGTGGTGATGCGCTGCGCCCAGTCGTAGAGCCTTTCGACGTTCGGCGAGCGATAAGTCTCGAGCAGTCCTTCCTCGGCGGCCTGCATGTACGCATCACTTGCGCCTGCCCACCAGACGTCGCCTTTGGGATTCTCTTTTTCCGCCTTGATCTGCGCCAGCATTTCACCGGTCGCCTTCTGTATCACCGCGACGCGGGTCCCGCTCGATTTCTCGAAAGCGACCGCCACACCTTGACACCATGCGGTGTTCGGTGAGCTGCAATACAAATTGAGCTGTCCTTGCGCGACGGCGACGCTGGACGCGAGCGTAAGCAAGAACGCGACGATCGTGCGAGATGTCATGAGGAAACTCCGTTTCATTTGGCGATCGATCCGACTTCGCGATCCCAGCGCTCCAACAGCCGCTTCCGCTCACTCGTCGAACCGAACTTTGCGAAGTCGTAATCGATGAGCTTCATCTCGGTTACTTTCGGCGACAACGGTGACACCGGTGCCGCGACATTCGAAGGAATCTGATACTGCTTCGCTTGCGCGCCGAGCGCTTGCGCCTTCGCGCTCAATGCCCAGTCGACGAATTTTTTCGCGTTGTCGAGATTGCGCGAGCCTTTGATGATCGACAGCGATCCGATCTCGTAGCCGGTACCTTCGCACGGCGCCACGCCTTTCACCGGAAAGTTCGCCTGCGCCTCGGTGACGGCATCGTGAATGAATGAGACCGAGGCGATCGTTTCGCCGCGCGCGACCGCTTTCACGGGGGCTGTTCCCGAGCGCGGGTACGTGTTGATGTTCTGATGCAGCGACTTCAAGTACCGGAATGCCTCGTCCTCGCCGAACACCTGCACGAGCGTGGCGATAGCCGTGTACGCGGTTCCCGACGCATTCGGATTCGCTATCTGCACTTCGCCTTTGTATTCCGGCTTGACGAGATCACGCCAACACGCCGGTGCGGACAGCTTGCGCCTTGACAGAAGCTCGGTGTTGTAGCCGATGCCGAGCGCGCCGAGATACATGCCGACGGTGCGATATTTCGATTGCTCGGCCTGGCGACGCGCCCAGGGATGCAGTTGCGAGAGTAGCGGAGAACGATGTTCCTCGAGCAAGCCTTGCTCGCCAGCTTGCAGATGCGGGTCGCCGGTACCGCCGAACCACACGTCGAGCTTGGGGTTCGCACGCTCGGCGGCGATTTGCGCGAACGATTCACCCGAGCCCTTCTGGATCATCGCGACGCGTATTCCGGTGTCCTTCTCGAACTCGCTGGCAGCGAGCGTGCACCACTCGGCCTGGACCGGACAGATCACGTTGAGCTGGTTTTGCGCGAGCGCGGGTGCGATCGTCGACATCGCAATCGTTGCGCCGGCGGCGGCAACCATAGCGATTCTTTGCATCAATGCCCCTCCTCTTGGCGCGCGTTTGCGCCCGCGCTGCAATAATCACGGTCGCGGAAGGTCGCGTCAACTAATGTTCTCCAGCTCTCCTTTGCGAATCGGCATCGATCTCGGCGGAACGAAGACCGAGATCGTCGCGCTGGACGAGCGCGGCGGCGAACGGCTGCGGCGACGCGTTGTGACACCGCGCGGTGATTATGCGGGGACGATCGAGCTCGTCGGCGCGCTCGTCGACGAGGCCGAACGCGAGCTCGGGGTCGCGGCCGGGTCGTGCTCGGTGGGGGTGGGAACGCCAGGCGCGCCGTCGCGCGCGACCGGGCTCATGAAGAACTGCAACTCGACGTGGCTGAACGGTCGGCCGTTGCCAGGCGACCTGGCGCGCCGCCTCGCGCGCCCGGTGGCGATCGCGAACGACGCGAACTGCTTCGCGCTTTCCGAGTCCACCGACGGCGCGGCACGTGGCGCTGCGGTTGTATTTGGCGTGATTCTCGGCACCGGTGTCGGCGCCGGAATCGTGATCGACGGTCACGCGCTGGAGGGCGTCAACGGAATCGCAGGCGAGTGGGGTCACAATCCTTTGCCGGGGCCGGAGGACGACGAACGACCGGGACCGCGCTGTTATTGCGGTCGCGAGGGCTGCATCGAAACGTTTCTATCCGGCCCCGGCCTCGCGTCGGACCATGCGCGCGTAACCAGTGAGATGATCGATGTGCACGCGATCGTTGCGCGCGCCGCAAGCGGCGATGCGAATAGTGACGCGACGCTCCGACGCTACGAGACACGCCTGGCACGCTCGCTCGCGCAGGTGATCAATATCCTCGATCCCGATGTGATCGTGCTGGGTGGCGGTCTATCGAATGTCGCTC
>DATLOI010000077.1:0-8907 GCA_035536295.1 Casimicrobiaceae bacterium | reverse complement strand
CTTTGCATTGTTTCTCGGCACGATGTTCGCTCCGACGCAGGATCGCCACGGGCCGGGTCAGGGCTTTACGCATGCGGTCGGCGACATCGTGACGATTTCGACGCCGAGGCTAGGCGCGCTCGTCAATCGCGTCGATCACACCGACGCCATCGAGCCCTGGACGTTCGGGACGCGGGCGCTGATGCAAAACCTGGCGAAGCGAGGCCTACTGAACATTTGACTTCGGGGCCGAATCGTCCTAGCTTGTAGTGTCCAAAAAAAGAAGAAGAACACCAATCCGAAGCTACCCGCCCAGAGGAGATCCGAAAATGTTCAATCACACGACGACGCAGCGGTCGCTGCCGATCGCTATCGTTCTCGCAGTTGGTGTGCTTACGTTCGGTTCGAGCGACGCGCGCGTGACGCGCATCGAGATCGACACGACGACGAACATCGCGGGCCAACCGTATCAGGAGCTGACCGGCCGCGCGTTCGGCGAGCTCGATCCCAACGACTCCCACAACACGTTGATCACCGACATTGCGCTCGCGCCGAGGAACGCGAACGGCAAGGTGGCCTACGTTGCGAGCTGGCGGCTGCGTAAGCCCGTCGATATGACGTTGGCGAGCGGGGTCATGTGGCACGACGTCCCGAACCGTGGCGGCAACGTTAATTTCAATCCTGACCTGTTCGCCGCGTTCGACATGCATCTTCTAAGCGGCTGGCAAGGCGACAACGCGGGCGGCACCGCGGTGCCGGCGAACGTCGAGTGCCTGCCTCCGTACACGATAGCGTGCCCGAAGCCCACGTTTACGAATCACTATGTCAAGGTTCCGGTCCTCGCCGGCGAGGCTGGAAGGATCTTCGGACGAATCATCAATCGCAGTGGCCTCAACGCAGCGCCGCTCAATGTGATGGGCAATCCGATTCCTTATTTTCCGGCGAACATCCACAACAACCGGAAAGACACGCTCACGATTCGCACGCACGAGACAATCACCGGAATTGCAACCGAAGCGGGAACCGTTCCCAACAGCGACTGGATATATTGCGGCGGCGGAACGTTCGATGCACCGTTGCCGGTCACGGGATTGCCGGTGCAGGTGTGCATGAAAGACGGCTTCGACGAGACGAAGCTTTATCAGCTCGTCTATTGGGCCAGGGATCCGTATGTGCTCGGCGTCGGCACCGCGGCGTTTCGTGACGTGCAATCGTTCTTCCGCTACGAGGCGGCGGATGATTTCGGCACAGCGAATCCAGTAGCAGGCGCGACGCGCTGGGCGATCATTCGCGGCTCATCCCAATCGGGCAATTTCACGCGGCACTTGATCTTCCTCGGCATGAACGAGGACGAGAGTGGGCGCATCGTGCACGAAGGCGCGTGGCCGCTGATCGCCGGCCGACGTGTAGCGAACAATTCGCGCTGGGGACAGCCGGATGGTGTGCTCGAGCTCTATCAAATGGGGAGCGAAGGTCCGCAATGGTGGCAGTCGTTCCCCGATGATGTGCGCGGTTTGCCTCCCGGCGGCATTCTCGATCGCTGCAGCGCCACCAGGACGTGTCCCAAGATCGTCGAGACATTCGGTGGCGCCGAAGTCTTCGCGCTCAAGATGACCACATCGTGGGTTGGAACCGATCCCAAGATAGACATTCCGCTGCCGGACAACGTGCGCCGCTATTACCTGCCGAGCTCGACGCATGGCGGTGGGAACGGTGCGATGACGCAGAACCCACCCGCGACTGCGGTCGGCTGTCCTGGCAACAACTGGGGCAACGGTACGCTGCGCGCCAATCCCGTTCCTGCCACTGCGCTCGTCAATCGCATGCGCGTTGCGTTGCGTGAATGGGTCATCAATGGCACCGAGCCCCCGCCAAGTGTCTGGCCGAGGCTGATCGGCCCTCAGGGCGAGCGCACGCTGGTCGACGCTACCCAGGACGCAATGGGATTTCCGAGCGGCATACCCGGAATTCCGGACTCGATATTCCTGCCCGAGAATTTCATCTTTCCGGTGCTCGACTACGACTGGGGTCCGGAGTTCGATCATTTTAATGCAACAGGCAATCCAACCAACTCGCCACCGACGATCGATAGCGTCATCAAGATGCTCGTGCCGAAAGTAGACTCTGACGGCAACGAGCTTGGCGGCGTGCCGACGGTGTTGCGCGATGCGCCGCTCGGCACGTATCTCGGTTGGAATATCACGGCGGGTCCGGGCGACGCGACTTACAACGGGCGGCCGTTTCACAAGGGGCAGGTGTGCAATTACGTCGGCGGCATGGTGCCGTTTGCGATCACCAAAGCGGAGCGCACGGCGAACAAGGATCCGCGGCCGTCGCTGCAAGAGCGCTACGGTTCGCACGATGGGTACGTAGCTGCGGTGAAGGCGGCTGCCGATAACGCTGCGTGCAAAGGCTATCTTTTTGCTGGACCGGCTGCGGCGTTATTGGGTGCTGCGTGCACGACAACGCTGCCGCCTGGTGTGACTGACGATTGGGCGGCGCTGGTGAATCAGGCTATCGCGAGCGATGTTCTGAAATAGCTCGCTGCGCTTCGTAGCGAAGCTGGGCGGGCGCACGCGTTCGCCCAGCTTCGGATTCGTCCTACGCCACAAACGGGAGGCGGCCGTAGAGCGCAGCCGATCGCGTGTGCAATCCTCGCGCGATGTTCAGTACCACCGCTCACCCGGCCGCGCGCCCTAGCAAACAATCCAAAGCGCCGAAGAGCGGTCCCGCGTGGGGCCGCATCGCACTCATTGCGCTGGTCATGGCGGGACTCGCCGCCATTTGGCGCTACACACCGCTCCATGACTACCTGACGCCCGAGAGAATTTTCGATTGGGCGCAAACATTCGGGCGGACCTGGTGGGCCCCGATCGCCGTCGTGCTCGCGTATTCGCCTGCGTGCCTCACGATGTTTCCGCGTCCGCTGATCACGCTGTTCGCCGTGATTGCTTTCGGACCGTGGCTAGGCTTCACGTACAGCATGACGGGCATCCTCCTTGCGGCGCTCATGACTTACGTGATCGGCAAGAAACTGCCCGAGGACACGGTGCGCCGACTTGCCGGTGAAAAGATGGATTCGCTGGGCGAGGTGTTGCGGCGGCGAGGCTTCGTCGCATGCCTGGCGGTGCGCATCGTGCCGGCTGCGCCGTTCGCTGTCGAAGGTTTCGTCGCCGGGAACATCGGCATCAAGCTCCGCGATTTCATGCTCGGCACCTTCGTCGGCATGCTGCCGGGGACACTCACGACGACGATTTTCGGCGATCAGATACAAACCGCACTGGAAGATCCCTCGCGCATCAATTGGTGGCTGGTCGCCGGAGTCGTCGTTCTTTTCATCGCGATGATCTGGTTTGTGCGGCGTTGGTTCAAAAAAGAGCAGGATTCGCGCGGAGCCACCGGCGGCGCGTCGACCGCTTCGAGCGAGACAACGTCATGACATCACGCGAACCTACCAGGCTTCTGGTCGGCGTTGCTGCGACATTCTTCGCGGCGAGTTCGTTGTTTGCTGCAAACGAAGGCGCAGGTTCGGCGAGCGCACTCAAGGCGCAATACGAGAAGCTACGCGATCGCCCCGAGAAATCGCCGTTCGACATTCCGCTTTTCATCGAGTCGGAACAGACCTCGAACAAGCTTTCGGGTGATATCCATTCGAAGCTCGATCGACGCTTCGAAGCGGTGAAGAAAGAGCTTCAGAATCCGCGCGCGTGGTGCGAGATACTGATCCTCCATCCGAACGTCAAGGGCTGCGCGGTCGACACCGGCGACGCGTCGCTCACGGTGCGACTCGGCAGCGCGGAAACGCCGGCGAAGTTCACTTATCGGGTCGCACAAGGGACCGACGACTATCTGGACGTGCGTCTCGGTGCGGCCGAAGGGCCGTTCGGCACGACCGACTACAACTTCCGCATCGAGGCTACACCGCTCGACGCGCAGAGCACGCTGCTGCATCTCGGCTACTCGCACGGCTATGGGTTGCGGGCCAAGTTCGCGTTGCAGACGTATTTCAATACTTTCGGTCGCGGCAAAGTCGGCTTCACCGTCGTCGATCGCAAGGCGGATGGAACGCCCGTCTACATCGACGATCTACGCGGTGGAATCGAGCGCAACGCGATGCGCTACTACCTGGCGATTCGCTCGCATCTCGATGCGCTCTCCGCGCCCGCCGGCGAGCGTCTCGAAAAAGGCTTGCAGAGTTTCCATGCCCAGACCGAGCGATATCCACTGCAGCTCAAGGAGGAGAGTGGCTTTCTCGCGCGAAAGCGCGGTGAATTGCAACGCTTTCGCGCGGAGAAGGGATCGACCAGTCGAACGAGCGGGAGCTGATGCGACGGCTCTATCGCCGCATCTTGAAAGGCACGACCTTCTGCGTTTGCGTGCCCAAGCCTTCGATGCCCAGCTCGACGACATCGCCGGCTTTCAAGAATTGCGGTGAAGGTTTCATACCCATGCCCACACCCGGCGGTGTTCCGGTCGTTACGATATCGCCCGGTTCGAGTGTCATGTAGCGCGACACATCGGCGACGAGCTTCGCAACGCCGAAGATCATCGTGCTCGTGCTGCCGTTCTGCCTGGTTTCGCCATTGACCTTCAACCACATCGCGAGATTCTGCGGATCGCGAATCTCGTCGGTGGTGACGAGCCATGGCCCGAGCGGACCGAAGGTGTCGCACCCCTTGCCTTTGCCCCACTGGCCGCCGTTTTTCTTGAGCTGATATTCGCGCTCGGAAACATCGTTGCAGATGCAATAGCCGGCGATGTAGCGAAGGGCGTCCTTCTCCTCGACATAGCGCGCGCGCCGGCCGATCACGAAGGCGAGCTCCACTTCCCAATCGGTCGACGTCGAGTCCTTTGGAAGCATGATCGCGTCGTTCGGTCCCGAGAGACTCGTGTTGGCCTTGAAGAACACGATCGGATTCTCGGGAATCGGCGAGCCGGTCTCTTTCGCGTGATCGACGAAGTTGAGTCCGATTGCGACGAACTTGCCGACATTGCCGACGCATGAGCCTAGCCGCGGGCGTCCCCTTACTGCGGGGAGGCGGCTGACGTTGATCTTTTTCAACGCCGTGAGCGCAGTCGGCGAAAGTGACTGGCCATCGATGTCTCTCACCTTGCGTGAAAGATCGCGGAGCTTTCCTTCGTCGTCGATGACACCAGGCTTTTCACGGCCCGGAGGGCCGTAGCGAACGAGCTTCATGCGAATCTCCCCTGTATTGCGTTCACGTCATATTGTCATGCCACCGTCACACGCATACACGTTACCGGTGACGAAAGCCGCTTCGTCGGATGCGAGATACACGACGAGCGGCGCGATCTCCTCGGCCGTCGCAAGGCGCCCCATTGGCTGGCGCGCGATGAAGGCTTTGCGCGCTTCCACGGGATCGGCGAAGGCGTTGATGCGATCACCGAGCGACGGTGTGTCGACGGTGCCCGGCGCGATCGCGTTGCAACGAATGCCTTTGCTCACGAAATCGGCGGCGATCGACTTGGTAAGACCGATGACCGCCGCCTTGCTAGTGCCGTAGATGAAGCGGTTCGGCAAGCCGCGAATCGAGCCGGATACCGATGCCATGTTCACGATCGACGACCAGCTGCCGTTGCGCTCGAACTCTTTCAGCATTGCGGGCAATGCCGCACGCGTCACCGTATACATCGAGCGCACGTTGAGATTGATGCTGAATTCCCAATCCTTCGGCTCGCAGTCGAGTATCGAGCCGTGATGCACGTAGCCTGCGCAGTTGAAAAGAATCGAAAGCGGCGGGAGCGAGCCAATCAGTTTCTTCACTGCGGCATCGTCGGTGACATCCAGACGTGCGGTCTTGATGTTCGACGTGTCGGCGTAATCGAGCAACTTGTCGTTGACGTCGGTCGCATGCACGATCGCGCCCTCACGCGCCATCGCGAGCGCCACCGCGCGGCCCATGCCTTGTCCGGCGGCGGTGATCAATGCGGTCTTGCCGGCGAGGCGTCCGGTCATCGCTGTATCCACTCTTTTGGCTCAGCCGACTAGCATACAAGGTCCCGCTGCGGCAAGATGACGGCGAGACGTTAGAAAGTGAACTCGAGTGGCGCTTCGCGATATCTTCGCGTCCAAACCGATGGCTGCGTGCTTCGACGATGCGTCGCTGCTGGCAGGCATGCTCGCGTTCGAGCTTGCACTCGCGAAAGCCGAAGCGGCTTCTGGAATGATTCCTCGGGCGGCTGCGGACGGAATCGATGCGGCATCGAGGTCGATGAAGTTCGATGTCGCACTACTCGCTGATGAGGCACGCCGCGCCGGAACCCTTGCCATTCCCTTTGTCAAGCATCTGACTGCCCACGTCGCATCGTTCGACGCGCAGGCGGCGCGTTATGTGCATTGGGGCGCAACGAGTCAGGATGTCCAGGACAGCGCGCTTGCGTTGCAAGTCCGCAAAGCCGGTGAGCGTCTCGATGCGTCGATAAAGCGACTCGGCGATGCAGTTGCGCGACTCGCCGACACCCATCGCGCAACACCGATGGCCGCGCGAACGCTTCTGCAGATCGCAACGCCAGTCCCGTTTGGTTGGAAGGCTGCTGTGTGGCTCGATGCGCTTGCTCGCGCGCGAACCGAGTTGCGTCGCGCGGTCGGCCAGGCGTCGGTGCTGCAGTTCGGCGGTGCAAGTGGCGTGCGCGCAGCGTTAGGCGCGCAAGGCGACGCCATTGCCAACGCCGTCGCAGGCGAGCTCGATCTCGCATTGCCGGCATTTGCGTGGCACTCGGTGCGCGATCGAATTGCGCGACTTGGTGCAGAGCTCGCGATCACTTGCGGCGTGTTGGCGAAGATCGCGGGTGACGTCGCGCTGTTGATGCAACCCGAAGTCGCCGAGGCCTCCGAGCCTGCGGCTGCGGGGCGCGGCGGCTCGTCGGCGTTGCCGCACAAGCGCAATCCCGTCGGCTCGATGCTCGCGCGAGAAGCGGGACTGCGTGCACCTGCGCTGGCCGCGACGCTGATGACAAGCGTCGGCGGCGAGCACGAGCGCGGACTCGGCCAGTGGCAAAGCCAGTTCTGGACGCTCGGTGATTTGTTCATCGCGACAGGGAGCGCCGCCGATGCGATGCTCGAAGTCGTCGAAGGCTTAAGCGTCGATGTCGACGCGATGCAACGCAATCTCGACGCGATGCGCGGATTCGTCTATGCCGAGGCGTTATCGCTTGCGCTCGCCGTTCCGATGGGGAAGGAAGCTGCGCATCAGCGCGTCGAGGCGCTGTGCAAGCGCGCAGCGGCGGAGGGCAAGACATTGCAACAAGCGCTCGCAAATGACAAGGCGCTTGCCGGCATGATTTCGGACGTCGAGCGCGAGCGCGTGTTCGACCCGAAAAACCAGTTCGGCTCGGCGCATACGATGATCGACGCTGCGCTCGCCGCGTGGCGCGCTGGAGAACATTGACCATGCCATTTCTCACTCGTGACGGCGCTCGATTGTGGTGGCGCAGCGACGGCGATTCCGCAAAGCCCGTACTAGTCGTCGGCAATTCGCTCGGCACCGATACGACGTTGTGGGATCCGGTGCTGCCGCAGCTGGTCGAGCGCTTTCGCGTCATTCGTTTCGACATGCGCGGTCACGGCGCGTCGGATGCAACCCCCGGCGACTACACGATCGAAATGCTCGCGCGCGATGGGCTCGCAGTCGCCGATGCGGCGGGTGCGGCGAAATTCTGTTATGCCGGCATATCGATCGGCGGAATGATCGGCCAATGGCTGGGTGCGAACGCGGGGAATCGCATCGACAAGCTGGTCTTGTCGACGACGACGGCGAAATCGAATCCCGATGTGTGGGCTTCGCGCATTCAGGCTGTGCAATCCGGCGGCATGGCTGCGATCGCGGAAGCAGTGATCGGCCGCTGGTTTACTGCAGGATTCATCAAGAAAAACCCGCCGCGGGTTGCGAGCGCTCGCTCGACGTTGCTCGCCACCGATCCGGTCGGCTATCTCGGGTGTTGCGCGGCGATTCGTGACATGGACTTGACGACACTGGGTTCACGAATCCAAGTGTCGACGCTGGTCATCACCGCGACGCACGATCATGCCACGCCGAAGGAGCAGGGGGAGGCGATTGCAAAGTCGATCGCGGGCGCGCGCATCGTTGAATTGCCCTACGCGCATATCGCAATTGGTGAAGCGCCCGGTCGCTTCGTGGATGCGTTGCTGCGATTCCTGCTCGCCGACGAAGTCGAATCGGAACGCGATCGCTATGACGTCGGACTCGAGCGACGCAAGGAGGCTCTCGGACGCGAGTACGTCGAAGGTCGCTTGAAGTCCATCAACGCATTCAACGCCGAGTTTCAGGACTTCATCACGCGCTACGCCTGGGGCGAGATCTGGACGCGGCACGTGCTCGACGATCGCACGCGGCGGCTGGTCGTGCTCGGGATGATGCTGGCGCTCGGCCGGCTGGAAGAGTTCCAGATGCACGTGCGCAGCGGACTCGCCGCCGAGCTTGCGGTCGACGAGCTCAAGGAGGTGCTGCTGCTCTCGGCGATCTACGCGGGCGTCCCCGCGGCCAACAGCGGCTTTCACAAGGCTGCCGAGGTGCTGGCCGAATAGACCGTTACGGGTTGAGGTCCAGCACTTCCTCGACGCGCTCGTAGGGGATCTTCGCGGTGTCGTTCAGGCGCCGCACGTCGGCTTCGCTTTCCGCCTCGAACAGGCAGGTGCAGCGCGAGCTTGCGGGATAGAAGTTGCTGCGGATGTAGCGGACGCGGCTCCCTTCCCCGGTCATCTTTGCGCCGCAGGTGATCGCGGCCTTCTGCGCGCCGGCGAGCTGGTCCATCGTGATGCCGGGAAGCGAGCGGTGCACGGCGTAGGTGGGCATGCGTGTCTCCTTGGTCCGGGGGCGAAAGATTCGAAGCGTCCGCCTGGTCCGGCGTCAGCGCAATGAGGGACCGAACTGGTCATACCACTTGACC
>DATLOI010000076.1:0-4016 GCA_035536295.1 Casimicrobiaceae bacterium | reverse complement strand
AAGTCAATCTCCTCGGTAAGCTCGCACGTCGGTACTTGTCGACCCGATCATCAGCGTGGTGTGGCTGATGTCGTGGGCGTTCGCAATTGACTTCAGACTCCCGTCGCGTTGTGATAGGACTCGGCCAGGCGAATGATCGCGCGACAACGCTGGAAATTGGCAGTGCGTCCAAGTCGCACAGATGGTTGCGAAGCGATTGGTTCACCTCCTCGATGTAGTCGTCGGACCATTGCTTGCGCCGAGCCTCGGTGACTACCCAAGCATTCGCGATCACCTTGAAAGTCGTACGACGATCCGCGGCCTTTGCCGCCTGCGAGATGCGCTTCTCCGTTGTCGGATGCTTGCCGTCGGCGATCAATGCGAGCGCTGCAGCGGCGGCCTTGTGCGCCTGCGCGACGCTCAACGTGGCATGCTTTCCCAATGTCGCCGTCTGCTGCGCGCCGGTTCCCGGTTCGGCGTAGCGAAGCTGAAACGACTTCACGCCGTCAGGGCAATTCGCAGGAACACGCCTTGCTTACCGGTGTGCACTCGGTATGCCTTCGCCTTCGGTTTTGCCGCCGCTGCCACGCATCGGTGAACGCGTTCGCCCTGGGCAGTCCGCGTTACCTTTTCGCAAAAATGGTTCGGACTTGCTCGTTACCCTGCCCGTTACCTGTCGCCTGGGCAGGAGCCGGTTAGGTTGTGTAAGTTCGAATACACTCTATGGCAGAGCGCGGAAACGGCGAAACGGCCCAAGGATAGGTCCGTTCCACAGGGGCTCGGGGAGGCGGGGGTCGGAATCGAACCGGCGTACACGGCTTTGCAGGCCGCTGCATGACCACTCTGCCACCCCGCCTCGGGGTGCTCGCGTCGAACGACCGCACAAACGAAACGGGAGAGCGACTTCTGGAAAAGCCCGCTCTCCCGAAAAGGCATCTGGAGCGGGAAAGGAGTCTCGAACTCCCGACCTCAACCTTGGCAAGGTTGCGCTCTACCAACTGAGCTATTCCCGCGACGACAACATCGAATTATAGCGGACCGATCGCGACTGTCAAAACGCGAGGACTGCTGCATCACGCCACGTGGCTTGGCGTCCTATCATGGGAAGCGAGGGGCCTCGCTCGGCGTGCTTGTCTGCGGTTGCCAAGCTAGGCGGCTGTTACGGCGCAGACGTCGTCGGTCGCACTTGCAGTTGACGCGATCAAACGGGCAAGCGAAAGTCAAGCGGCAACGCTGCCGATCGCGTCCGCAACATAGTCGATGTTGCGCGAGTTGAGCGCGGCAACGCAGATTCGACCGCTGTCGACGGCGTAGATCGAAAACTCGCTGCGCAGTCGCGCGACCTGGTCCTTCGACAGTCCGGAATACGAGAACATGCCGCGCTGTCGCAGCATGAAGTCGAAGTCCCGCTGCGGCAGCCGGACCTTCAGCGCATCGACCAGGCGTCGTCGCATCGCCTTGATGCGCTCACGCATCGACCCAAGCTCTTCGTCCCATGACGCCCGCAGCTCGGCACTGTCGAGCACCGTTGTCACGATCTGCCCACCGAACGACGGCGGATTCGAGTAGCTCGCACGCACGACACGCTTGACCTGCGAAAGGACACGACTCGCTTCGTCCGGGGTGTCGGTAACGATCGTGACTGCACCGACACGCTCGCCGTACAGCGAGAACGATTTGGAGAACGAGCTCGCGATGAACAGCGGACCTTCGGTCTCGGCGAAGCGCCGGACGACGTCGCCGTCGGCGTTCACGCCGTCGCCGAATCCCTGATAAGCGATGTCGAGGAACGGCACGAGGCTTCGTCCGCGGACGAGATCCAGCACCTTTGTCCACTGGGCGCGATCGAGGTCGACGCCGGTCGGGTTGTGGCAGCACGCGTGCAGCACGACGATCGCGCCCGCGGGTAGCTTGTCCAGCGCGCCGAGCATCGCATCGAAGGCGAGGCCGCGCGTCGTCGGGTCGTAGTACGGATACGAACCGACGGCGAAGCCGGCGCCTTCGAACAGCGCGCGGTGATTCTCCCAACTGGGATCGCTGATCCATACGCTCGCGCCCCGGGCATAGCGCTTCAGGAAATCCGCGCCGACTTTGAGTGCGCCGGTCCCACCAAGCGATTGCACCGTCACGACGCGCTTTTCTTCGATGGCTCGACTGCGCGGCCCGAGCAGCAGATCGCGCACGGCACGGTCGTACGCCTGTATGCCATCGATCGGCAGATAGGTGTGCGGCGCCGCCCTGGCCATCAGCTGCGCTTCGGCGATCCTGACGCACTCGAGCAGCGGAACCTTGCCGTCGTCGTCGCAATAGACGCCGACGCCGAGGTTCACCTTGTTCGGATTGCGGTCGGCGAGAAACGACTCCGTGACGCCAAGAATCGGATCGCGCGGAGCCATGTCGACCGCGCCGAAGAGCGATGTCGCAACCGTTGCGTTCATGGAGCCACCGTTGAGAAGAACGTTCGATTCTACCGCAGCGCCGCTGCTCGGCCGCGCATGAACACCGTCGATTGCACTGCTGCGATCGTGCATGACGCCGATCCGGCATGATCACGCTTCAAGCGGAAACATCCAATGCCGCGCTCAGCGATCCCGATCGACGCAGTCAAGCTGCCGCCGGCGACGGCGCTGCTCACACTCGCGCGCGTGGGCGCTTTCGTGCGGCCCTATCGTCGCCAGGTCTTCTACGCCGCGATGGCTTTGCTCGCGGCGGCCGCCGCGGTGCTTGCGATCGGCCAGGGCTTGCGCTTCGCCATCGATCGCGGCTTCGTGGCGGGCAGCGGCGCAGAGCTGAATCGCGCGTTGGCGATGTTGGGCGGCGTCATCGTCGTGCTCGCCGCGGCAACTTACACGCGTTTCTACTTCGTTTCCTGGCTCGGCGAACGCGTGACCGCCGACCTTCGCCGCGTAGTGTTCGACCACCTCTTGCGACTGCCGCCCGCGTTCTTCGAGCTCACGCGCACCGGCGAAGTGATCTCACGGTTGACCAACGACACGGCGATGCTCGAAACGGTCATCGGCTCGAGCCTCTCGATGGCGATCCGCAACTTCCTGCTGCTGGTCGGCGGCATTGTGATGCTGGCGTTGACCAGCGGCAAGCTGACGCTGCTTGTCATCGCCGGCGTTCCGCTGGTCGTAACGCCGATCATTCTGTTCGGTCGACGCGTTCGAAAGCTTTCGCGCGCGAGCCAGGATCGCGTCGGCGATGTCGGCGCGTACGTCGACGAAGCGCTGCACGAGATCCGCACCGTCCAGGCCTATGGTCACGAGCCGGTCGATCGGGCGAATTTCGGCGATCGCGTCGAGAATGCATTCGCGACGGCGAAGAAGCGAGTTCGCCAACGCGCGCTCCTGATCGTCACGGTCATCGTGCTCGCCTTCGGCGCCGTCGGCATCATCCTGTGGATCGGGGGCCATGATGTCGTCGCGGGGCGCATCTCGCCGGGCGACTTGTCGGCGTTCGTGTTCTATGCGGTGATCGTCGCCAGCTCGGTCGGCACGATCAGCGAAGTGATCGGCGATGTGCAGCGCGCAGCCGGTGCAACCGAGCGGCTGTTCGAGTTGCTCGCGGTGGAGCCGGCGATCCGCGCGCCCGCCGCACCGGTATCGTTGCCGCATCCCGCGGTCGGCACCGTGGCCATCGACGACGTGACATTTCACTATCCGTCGCGACCGGACACGCCCGCGCTGCATAACCTCTCACTGGCGATTGCCGCCGGTGAGCGCGTTGCGCTCGTTGGCCCGTCAGGCGCCGGCAAGACGACCGTGTTCCAGTTGCTGCTGCGTTTCTACGATCCGCAGCGCGGAACGATTCGCATCGACGGCGTCGACATCGCGCGGGCCGATCCCGTCGAGATCCGCAGCCGAATTGCGCTCGTGCCGCAGGATCCGGTGATCTTCGCGGCGAGCGTCACCGAGAACGTGCGCTACGGTCGACCGCATGCGAGCGACGACGACGTGCGCGCCGCGTGCGAAGCGGCTTATGCGACTGAGTTCATCGAAGGGTTGCCCGATCGATATGCAAGCGAACTCGGCGAG
>DATLOI010000075.1:0-4550 GCA_035536295.1 Casimicrobiaceae bacterium | reverse complement strand
AAGATGAACCTCGAGGCGCTCGGGGCACAGATCGAGGCGCGCAAGGAAGAATTGATGGCCGAGATCGCGGGCGAGGACGCCGACGAGGCCGCCCCCCAAGCGAGAGGACGTACAACGCGCTAACTGCGGAGCCCGGGGCCGCCGGCCCCGACCCGTCGCCACGCGTTCGACGACGCTCACGTCGGCCCATACCATCGCAAAGGTGACGCCGGCACGAGGCCCGGCCTCACGTGGGGCACGTTCGCAGTCGGTTCTTTCCTGCGCTTCGACTGTTGAGCGGATGTGAAGCCTGCAACGCGACGCGGCAACGACCTACCCGCATGTGAGAATTGAGCATGAACGTCCGCGTCGGCTTGTGCGGGTTCACAATGTCAATGAAGATCTACGCGCTGCACTTTCCCGTCGTGGAAGTGCAGAGCACCTTCTACGAGCCGCCGCGCGATGAGGTCATGCGCAAGTGGCGTGTGAATACGCCCTCTCTTGAATACACGATGAAGGTGTGGCAGCTCGTCACCCATGCCGCGAACAGCCCGACGTACCGGCGCATCAAGCGCGCAAGAGCCTTCGAGGACCCTGGAGGCTTTCGAGACTCCCCAGGCGTTGCGCAGGGATGGAGCCGTTCAATCGAGTGCGCGAGCGTGCTTTCCGCGACGGCGATGCTGTTCCAATCGCCGGCGAGTTTTCGCCCCGAGCCGGACAACGTGCGTCGGATCGAAAGGTTTTTCGCGAATATACAGCGACCGCGCGCGCGGCTGTTATGGGAACCGCGCGGGTCGCCGTGGATGGCGAAGGCCGGTTTGGCGAGTTCGCTCTGTCGCGATCTCGACTTGGTGCATGTGGTCGACCCGTTTGTCTCGCCCCCTCAACCGGACGGCCCCGTGTACTGGCGACTTCACGGCATCGGCGGCGCACGTAACTCTTATACCGACGACCAGTTGAATCAGCTGCATCGCATGCTTCGCGGCGTCGAGCATACGGGCCCAGGTTACGTATTGTTCAACAACTTGCCACGCGTCGGTGATGCGAAGCGATTTTATCAACTTCTCGCGACGGATACGCGCGCGTCCATCCGACGCCAAACCGAGGTCGTGCTTGACCATCCGTCATAGTCAATACGCCACCGCTCGAGTATTGCTTTCGCTTCGTCGATCGTCACGGACAGCTGCTCGTTAAGACATTCATCGCGGCAGCGTCCGTTGCAGCAAGCTCGCAGGTTCACTTAGACGCGGTGAACAACGGATGTGTCACCTGGTTTTCCATTGCAGCCAGCAACAGTTCCAACGGCGCGCCCTTCGCAACGATGCATTCGACATAAGCACTTCCAGTTGAGCGAACGATCGGCGCGGTCGCCGCACCACTATAGCCCACGATGCGAACCAATTTCACCGACGGTAGCTGACGTATGCGGTGGGCTGTCTCGAACCCGTCCATTCCGGGCATGTTAATGTCGACAACCACGACGTCCGGTTGAAACGTTGGGGCGACGGCTACAGCCTGCGCTCCGCCATATGTGGCGTGGACGACCCACCCACTGATGCCAAGGAAGTCAGCAAGTGCCTCGACGGCGTCGACGTCGTCGTCAACCAAAAGCACGCGATTCGGGCGCACTATCGCCACATTGTCAACCGAAGGCCATGGTAAGCGCTACGATAGCGGCCCCGGATAGCACGTAGCCGCCCAAGAGGCCTACGCGACCCACGATGCCGCAGAAGCTTGCCGACTTCATACGCGAGAATCACGAACTGATTCTCGTCCAATGGGATGCCTATGCGCGAGGTCTGCACGTCGGATTGAATGATAAAGCTCTGCGGAACGACGCCGCAAGGCTACTGACGTTCGTGGCCAACGATATGGGAACTCCACAAACGTCACATGAGCAGCAAAGGAAGTCGCAGGGACGAGGAGAAACCAGTACCACAACCGATCGTGATGTCGGCACCGCGACTTCCGATCACGCGATTCACCGGCATCGATTGGGATTCGACATCAACCAGATGGTTTCGGAATACCGTGCGCTCCGTGCAACCGTGATCCGACTCTGGCTGGCCGAGGACCGCGTCCCCACCACGGCCCTGAGCGACGAGCTTGTGCGATTCAACGAAGCGATCGATCAAGTCGTCGCAGAGTCGGTCGCCCAGTTCGGTGCAGAAGTCGATGCAAGCAGGCAGTTGTTTCTCGGAACCCTTGGCCACGATCTTCGCTCGCCCATGAGCGCGATTCACGCCACGATGACCGCTTGGGCTATGGATCCTGGGACGCAACCCAACGACAAAGTTCGCGTGGACAGAGTGCTACGCGCTGTAAACCGAATGCGCTCGATGATCTCCGATCTGCTCGATTTCACACGCACTCAGCGCGGCACGCGGCTACCGATCGACCCCGAACGCTGCAATTTAGGCGAAGTCGTCGAGACTGTGATTGAAGAGGTGGAAGCGGCGACCGGCGTGATCCTGGAAAAGAGGTTCGAGGGCGATCTTGTCGGCAACTGGGATTGCTCCCGGATGGGCCAGCTTGCCAGCAACCTGATCAGTAACGCAGTAACTCACGGCGCGGCAAGCGCGCCACCACAGGTCACTCTTAGAGGGCTTCCAGGAAAGGTGCAACTGCAAGTCGCCAATTCCGGCTCAACCATTTCGCCCGAGCGACAACGAACGATTTTCGAGCCCCTTGGGCGGAACCCCGATGCTACGACGCACCACAACCAGGGCCTGGGCTTGGGTCTCTATATCTGCAAGCACATCGTTGAGGCACACGGGGGGACTATCGTTGTCGATTCAAGCGCTGAGCTCGGAACTCGAGTGCGTGTCGAGTTACCGCGCGAAAGGGACGTGAACGCGGAACCTTAATGATCAAGCGCTACGTTGTTTGTTAACCGGTTACGAGCGGGTTGCGATAAGTGCTATGCGCACAGTTTGCTTGTACGGGCGATCGATGAGCGTGGGGCGCAATCGGCACCGCGCGCGGCATGCGCCCGGTCGAGCGCCGGAAGACGGGGGCCGATTGAACCAGTCCGGCTTTAAAGCGGGCATCGCCAACTGACCCTATCCGATGGCGACACGGTTCGCCGCGCGCTAGCAGGCTCGTTCGCCGCTGCGATCAGCGTGGCGGCCCAACAGGAGGCTCCCGTGCTGCGTTCGACCATGCTGCTCGCCGCGTTCGCCGGCGCGTGCGCTTCGCCAACCGCAGACGCCCAAGCATGTACGCCCTTCACCGTTGTGGGATCGCAGCAATGACCGTCAACGATCTTTGGAGCGTCATCAAAGCAGCCGTATCGGGTTGGGTCGATGACTACGCCCAGAGCATGGGCGCTGCTCTCGCCTACTACACCATGTTCTCGATCGCGCCGCTCCTGCTGATTGTAATTTCGATCGCTGGAGTTGTGTTCGGCGACGAAGCCTCGCGCGGCGAAATCTTCATCCAGCTGGAAGGCATGCTCGGCGCCCCTGGCGCGTTGGCGGTGCAGGGGTTGCTCGAAAGCGTGCGCGAGCCGAGCGAAAGCGTGACGGCCACGGTCTTTGGCGTCGCCCTGCTGCTCATTGGCGCGACCTCCGTCTTCGTCGAGCTACAGGACGCCCTCGATCGCATCTGGCGTGCGCCAGTCAGGGCCGGGCGATCTGGGTTGTGGGCCTTGATACGCGCCCGATTGCTGTCCTTTGGCCTGATTCTGGGAATCGGGTTCTTGTTGATGGTGTCGTTAGTGGCGAGCGCCGCATTAGCCGCCCTGCAGAAGTGGTGGGGCCCGGTGTTCGGTGACTGGGCGGTGGTGGCGGGCATCGCTGAAGTCGCTTTGAGCTTCCTGATGTTCACTGTGGTATTCGCCATGGTCTACAAAATTGTGCCGCGCGTCCGCATCCATTGGAAGGATGTATGGATCGGCGCGGCAACGACGTCGCTGCTGTTCACGGTGGGCAAGGTCTTCATTGCAATTTACATCGGGAGGAGCGGCATTGCTTCAGGCTTTGGTGTCGCCGCGTCTTTGATAGTGGTGCTGGTTTGGGTGTATTACTCGGCCCAGATCTTATTGCTCGGCGCCGAATTTACATGCGCATACGCGCACAAGTTCGGTTCCCGCAGAAATCTCCCCTCGGAGGACGCCTCCGCCGCGGTCTCTCGAGCGGCACCCTCTCCCAACGTCAACAAAGACATCTCGCAATGACTTGGGGAACATGCAAATCGTTGCGCTTGGAATCTGGTGGTCGCAGCCGTAATGTCCGCTCTAGGTGGACTCTGCAGACCGCGTAAACCGGCTGGTCGTGGACCCCTTGCCGGCCTGCCGAAGCACGCTTGCAGCCCTGGTCCCGCTTCATGTTGCATGGTGCACGACCTAGGGAATGCAACGTGCCACAAACCCATCGCGGCCAAATGCTGCGGAAGCCACGCGCTAATCAGCGATTTGAGTAGCCAGGACCTCGAGCACGTTGCAAATTCAATCTACGCGAGCAGGCCGCCGATGCTTGTGGCGCCACGTACGTCGCATCGCGCTATTCTTGATCTGCGACGATCCCGCGCCTGTCAACCGGCTCGGCGGGGCGCAGCTTGCTCATGTGTGC
>DATLOI010000074.1:0-20721 GCA_035536295.1 Casimicrobiaceae bacterium | reverse complement strand
CGGGCCGATCCCAAGGTGCGCGTCTGACTTCCTACCCGATGAAAAACGTGCAGCGCCGCCCTCCCGCCATCCACCGCTCGAGCGGACGCGTTTTTCATCGGCATCGTCACACCTTGAATCCCGCCACCGACGACCGCAGTTCCGCCGCGAGCCGCGTCAGCTGTCCGATCGACACGTTCGTCTGCTTCGTGCCCTCGGTCGTTTCCTCGGTGATGCGCAGGATGCCTTGCATACCCTTGGTCACTTCGGTCACCGACGTCGACTGCATTTGCGACTGGGTCGTGATTCGACCAATCAATTCGGCCAGATCGCGCGACACCTTTTGAATCTCGGTCAACGCCTGTCCCGCCGCGTCGGAGAGCTTGGTTCCCTCGACCACGCCGACGGTCGACTTTTCCATCGCCGCCACCGCGTCCTGCGTATCGGCCTGAATCGTCTTGACGATCGCTTCGATCTGCTTCGTTGCCTCGGCGGAGCGTTCGGCGAGTCGTTGCACTTCTTCCGCCACCACGGTGAAGCCGCGCCCCGCTTCGCCTGCGGACGCCGCCTGAATCGCCGCGTTCAACGCGAGCACGTTGGTCTGCTCGGTAATGTCGGAAATCAATTCGACGATCTCACCGATCTCCATCGACGATTCGCCGAGCCGCTTGATGCGCTTTGCGGTGTCCTGTATCTGACCGCGAATTTCGTTCATGCCATCGATCTGGCTTTTCACCACCTGACCGCCTTTTTCCGCGGCCGCGAGTGACTGTTGTGCAACTTTCGCCGATGCATTCGCCGTTTGTTGCACTTCGTTGATCGAGCGCGCCATCTGCAGCACCGAGGCCGAGGCCTGCTGAATTTCCTTGTTCTGCCGTTGCGACGCTTCGAACAGCCGGTTCGAGATCGATTGTGTTTCTTGAGTCGCCTTTGTCACCTGGTCGGTCGCAGAGTTGATGCCACGCACCAGCGTGCGCAGCTCCTCGATCGTGAAGTTGATCGAGTCGGCGATAGCACCCGTGACATCCTCGGTCACCGACGCTGTCACAGTCAGATCGCCGTCGGCCAGGTTGCCCATTTCATTCAGGAGGCGAAGAATCGCTTCCTGATTGCGCTTGTTCTCAGCCTCGCTGTCCGTCACGCGGACTCTGGATTCGTCGAGATAAACCTTGCCGATCAAAAGCAGGATCATCAACGCCATGAACCCGAACAGCACGCCGATCCAAAGCGTCAGCGTGCGTTCGACTCCGCCTCCTTCGAATTCCTGCGCGAGCTTCGTCGAATCGTTCAGCAGCGGCTCGGACTCCGCATTGATCGTGCGCGCGCTCTGCTTCGCGATCGTCAAGCGCTGCATGTTCTGCAGCATGCCGTTGACACCCTGCTCGTAGCTCGCAAAGCGCTTCTGCAAATCGAGCAGTGTCGTGCGCGCCTCGTCGTTGCGAACAGGTGCGAGGCGCAGCATTTCACTGCCTTTGAGAAGGCCGGCGAGGACCTCACGGAATGTTCCCGTGTCCTTGCCGAGCAGGAACGCGACATCGGGCTCGACTTCGTCGCCCGAGGCAAGCGCGTTCGCGTTCTTCGCGATTCGCTGCGACAACACCGCGAGTTGATTGGCGTACTCGAGCTCGCGAAGGAATCCGCCCTGCCCGATCTGCTGGGCAGCCTGTTGCGAAAGCTCGAGGATCGCGGAGTTGCCCTGGTTGATGCCTTCGAGTCCCTTGGCGAGCGTCGTGAGACTCTGCTCGTTGTCCATCAGCCGCCCGGCCGCCACGTCGACTTTCACCCACCGATCGCGAATCGCATCGAGGATCTCGACTTTCTTCGGGTCCTGCACGACGTCGAGCGTTTTGCCACGTACTTCGCCGCCTTTGAGGAACGCATCGAGATTCGCAGCGAAGCGCGCGCGGCTGTCCTTCACCGACGGGAATGCCGCCGCCTGACCTTGCGACGCGAGCGCGGAGCCGCGCGCAAGTCGTTGCGAAAGCATTTGCATTTCGGTCGCCGTCGCGGTCGCCGCTGCTCCTTGCGAGGCCGCACGGTTGTCGACGATCACCATCAGGATGGTGAAAACCACGAACGTGAAAAAGAGGCTGCCGAGCACCTGCAACTGCTTCGCGACGGGCAGGTGACCGATGCCGGGCAGCTTCCAGGGCGTGAACGACTTCGCCGTGGCCGCGCGCAATTGCTCCATGACCGAAACGGACGCGAGCGGGTCGTATCCGGCCGGCGCTGCCGCTGCCGGGCTCATCTTGACCTGCGTCGTCGGCGTGTCGAAATCGCCTTCCGCGAGTCGCGCTTTCGGCTCGCCAAAGAGTTTGGGGATCTTCAATGCCATGCTGCCTCCGAGATTCATTCTGTCCGTGTGCGCGGGTTCGTATGAGGGACTCAGGCGCCCACCTGCAAGAACGCGGGCTCACGCGCGAGCTTCGCGAGGTCGATCTCCTGCCAGGCGTTGCCGTCCGCGTCGATCCATCGCTGCGCGTACCACGCCGGCGCTTCGGATGGCGGCGCTGCCGGCGCAAGCTCGGCCAGATTGCGAAGCCCGAGCACGCGCGACACGATGATCCCGGCGTTCAGCTCACCCGTGCGCGTGCCGAAAACAACGAGACGGTTGTGCGCCGCCGCCGCCACATTGCCGCGCCCGAGATAGCCGGCGAAATCGATGACGCTGTAGAGATTTCCGCGAATGTTGGCGAGCCCGCGAAACCAGGGCTTGGTGAGCGGCACGTCGGCGATCCCGGGGACCGCGATCACTTCGCTAGCATCCGCCAAGCGCAGCAGCCACTGCTCGCCACCGCAGGAAAGGCCCAGTCGCGAGCTTTCGACCTGCGCGGCCGTCTTCGCAGCGAGCCGGGTGGCAAGCTCCTGCTGGAACGTTCGAAGGTCGAGCTTCGCTGCGCGGGCCATGTTCGCGTCGACTTCGGCTTATGCCACCGCGGAAATTTTGGCGAGCAACTCGTCGCGATCCACGGGCTTGACGATGTAGTCGCGCGCGCCCTGGCGCATTCCCCAGATCTTGTCGGTCTCCTGGCTCTTGCTCGTGCACAGGATGATGGGGATCGTGCGCGTGTCGGGATCGCGGCTGATCGCGCGCGTCGCCTGGAAGCCGTTGAGGCCCGGCATCACGACGTCCATCAGAATCAAATCGGGCTTGGCAACGCGCGCCTTGACGACCGCATCCTCGCCGCTGTCGCTCGCAACGACTTCGTAGCCCGCTTTGGTCAGCATGTCGTGCAGCACATGCCGCTCGGTCGGCGAGTCATCGACTATCAGGATTTTGCGGATCGGCATGGCTTTGTCGTCTTGTCGAATGCGTTTCAGTTCCGCCGCTGCGGAAGTCGATCGGGCGGCGCTCATGCTGCAGCCTTCACGTGGGCGGCGACCGCTTTCAAGAGGCTTTCCTTCGTGAACGGCTTGGTCAGGTACTGATCGGAGCCGACCATGCGGCCCCGCGCGCGGTCGAAAAGGCCGTCTTTCGACGACAGCATGATCACCGGCGTGTGATGGAACTTCGCGTTCTTCTTGATGAGTGCGCAAGTCTGATAGCCGTCGAGACGGGGCATCATGATGTCGACGAACACCAGATCCGGCTGATGATCAGCGATCTTGGCGAGGGCATCGAACCCGTCCTCGGCCAGAATCACCGTGCATCCGGCCTGCAGCAAGAAAATTTCGGCGCTGCGGCGAATGGTGTTCGAGTCGTCGATCACCATCACTTTCGCGCCCGACATCGCGTTGGGATCCGGCAAGCTGGGTGCCTCTTTCGGCAGGGGACGGGGTGTACCGCCTCCCGACCGCTGGTTCAGCCAATGAACGATTGACGTTCCACGCATGGGCACCTGTAGCCCACACGCTTATCCCATGAGCCGAGACTGCCACGGCTCAAGCGGGTTGACCAGAGCATAAAGCTTGCCGGAATAGCGCTTAGTTGTAGGCGTGGCAAAAAGTCGCCGGCAATGCGCATTTTCGGCGACGAACGGCTGCCGTGGAGCGGCAGGGGTTGCCGTGGTGGGTGCCGGTGTTTCCGCAGTCCTGCCGAAAATCGTGTGGCTCCGCGCCTCCTTACACGACTCGCCGATGGATGCCACTTACAGTCGGCGCACTTGGTCGCGCGGCGACGCGGCCTTCGGCCCTCCCTGAAGGGCGCCGCGCTTCACTCGCCACGATTTTCGGGTAGCCAACCCGGCCGAAAGTAGAAGTGCACTTTCGGCCGTCCTCTCTAACGCCCCAAAAACATCCGATAAGCAGGATTGGCGGTTTCGTCGACGTAATCGTAGCCGAGCCGATCGAGGAAGCGGCGGAATTCCGACTTGTCGGAGGGAGGCACCTGCATTCCGACCAGCACGCGCCCGTAGTCGGCGCCGTGATTGCGGTAATGAAACAGGCTGATGTTCCACCCCGCGCTCATGCTGTCGAGAAATTTCATCAAGGCGCCGGGGCGCTCCGGGAATTCGAAGCGATAGAGAATTTCGTTCTCCGCGCTCGGAGCATGGCCGCCGACGAGATGGCGCACATGGAGCTTCGCCATTTCGTTGTCGGTCAAATCGAATGCATCGATGCGGCGCTTCTCGAGCTCGGCCAACAGCGCCTTGGTCTCGTCTTTCGAGCTGACTTCGAGACCGACGAACAGGTGTGCAACTTTCGCATCCGCATACCGATAGTTGAATTCGGTGACGGCGCGACGTCCCACCAAACCGATGAACTCGCGAAAACTCCCCGGCCGCTCGGGAATCGTCACGGCGATCAGCGCCTCGCGGTCCTCACCGACCTCGGCACGTTCCGCCACGAAACGCAGACGATCGAAATTCATGTTGGCGCCGCACGCAATGGCGACGAACGTCGCATTCTCGACGCGTCGCTTCTCGACGTACGCCTTGAGTCCTGCAACCGACAGCGCGCCGGCCGGCTCGAGAATCGAGCGCGTGTCTTCGAACACATCCTTGAGCGCAGCACAGGTTTGATCCGTGTCGACGAGGACGATCTCGTCGACGAGCTCGCGCGCGATGCGAAACGTTTCCTTGCCCACCTGCTTCACGGCGACGCCATCCGCGAACAAGCCGACATGGGCAAGCTTCACACGCTTTCCTGCGGCGAGCGAACGCGCCATCGCGTCCGAATCGACGGGCTGCACGCCGATGACTTTCACATCGGGCCGCACGCGTTTCACGTATGACGCGATTCCCGCTATCAACCCGCCGCCGCCGATCGCCACGAAAATTGCATCGAGGGGTCCCTGGCATTGCCGCAGGATTTCCATGCCGATCGTGCCCTGGCCCGCGATGACATCCGGATCATCGTAGGGATGCACGAACGTCGCTTCGCTTTTCTTTTGCAACTCGAGCGCATGGGCGTAAGCGTCGCTGTACGAATCGCCGAACAAAACGACTCGTGCGCCGCGCGCAGTAACCGCGGCGACCTTGATTTGAGGTGTCGTCACCGGCATCACGATCGTTGCCTTGCAGCCGAGGCGCTCTGCAGCGAGCGCCACACCTTGCGCATGATTGCCCGCCGAGGCCGCGATCACGCCGCGCGCCCGCCTGGAATCCGTCAGGTGCGCCATCTTGTTGTACGCGCCACGCAGCTTGAACGAGAACACGCTCTGCTGGTCCTCGCGCTTCAAGAGCACGCGATTGCCAAGACGCGCGGACAGCGACGGCGCGTAGTCGAGCGGCGACTCGATAGCGACGTCGTAGACCTTCGCAGTGAGGATTTTTTGGAGGTAGTCGATCGGCATGGGCAAAGGGGCGTAACAATAGCATCGGTATCCGACCGCACATCGAGCGCCCCGAATTGCGCTAAAGTCCCAGTCAGCCGCTCAAAGAGCGGGAATCGGGGACAGGGAATAGGCGGAGCGGCGATTCATCCCATCGCCCCATCCCATATCCCAAATCCCTCTTCCCTCTTCTACCCGCATGCGCATCTCGATCGTCACCGATGCATGGTTTCCGCAGGTCAACGGCGTCGTCGTGACGCTGACGCATACGATTGCCGGGCTCGAGCGACTCGGCCATCGCGTCGATGTGATCTCCCCCGAAGGGTTTCGCTCGGTACCTGCACCAAGCTATCCCGAGATAGCGCTGGCAATCCTGCCGGGACGCGTGGTGGCGCGGCGTCTCACCGTCTTCGATCCGGACGCCGTGCACATCGCCACCGAAGGTCCGCTCGGGCTGGCGGCGCGACGGCATTGCGTGCGCACGGGAATGCCGTTTACGACGGCTTGGCACACCCAGTTTCCCGAATACCTGCACGCTCGCTGGCGCGTGCCGATCGGGCTTAGCTATGCATGGCTGCGGCGCTTTCATCGTCCGGCGCAGGCGGTGTTGTGTGGCACGCCCGCAGTGCGCGACGACCTTGCGGCGCGCGGCTTTACACGCCTCGAGCTATGGAGCAAAGGTGTCGACGCAACGCGCTTTACACCGGCTTCACGCGAGCCGCGCGAGCACGAACGGCCGATCTTCCTTCACGTCGGCAGGCTCGCCGTCGAAAAGAGCGTCGACGATTTCGCGAATCTCGCGCTGCCCGGTACGAAATGGATCGTCGGCGACGGACCACTTCGCGCGAAGCTGCAGCGCGAACATCCGGAAATTCGCTTTCTCGGGATGCTGGAAGGACGCGATCTCGTGGCCGCTTATCAGCAGGCCGACGTGTTCGTGTTTCCGAGCCGCACCGACACCTTCGGGCTCGTGCTGCTCGAGGCGATGGCGTGCGGAACGCCGGTCGCTGCCTATCCGGTGCGCGGTCCACGCGATGTCGTGACCGATCGACAGGCGGGCGTGCTTGACGACGATCTGGCGAAAGCGACGCTCGCTGCCTTGTCACTCGATCGCGAGCGCGTGCGGCGTTTCGCGGAACGCTTTCCGTGGCAAAGCGCGACGCGGCAGTTCGCTGCGCATTTGAACCCGCGCAGGGCGCGGCCGCAGATGCAGACGTCTTATCGTTCCTTAAGCGATTAGGGCCTGTTCACTGCATCGGTGCTCACGCGGCAGCAACGTTGGCGAGCGACAGCCACATGCATCCCGCCTTCGACTCGCGCTCGAGTGCATCGAGATAATTGCGATGCGCCGCGAGCTCGTCGTCACTAGGCGCCAGCACGACAAGCGCGACGCGAGGCCGGCCGGAAAACGCGAATGCCGCAGCGGTAACCGCCGCCGCCGTGGTTTCGCCCATGTCGATGGTGAGCGATTCCTGGCCGCGCGTCATTGCAAGATACACGTCGGCCAAAAGCCTTGCATCGAGCAGCGCGCCGTGCAGCGAGCGTTGCGCATTGTCGACACCAAAGCGCTCGCACAACGCGTCAAGCCCGTTGCGCTTGCCGGGGAATTGCTCGCGCGCGAGGGCTAGCGTGTCGGTGACTTTCGCGTAGACGCTCGCGCAGCCAGCGTGCCCGCAGTGCGCCATTTCCTTGTCGAGAAACGCCACGTCGAACGGCGCGTTATGGATGATCCACTCCGCGCCACGCAAAAAATCGAGAAGCTCCGCCGCCACGTCGGCAAAGCGAGGCTTGCCCTTGAGATCGTCCCACGTCAATCCATGCACTTCCGAGGCAGCGCGATCGATCTCCTGCTCCGGATCGACGTAGTAGTGAATGTTGCGGCCGGTGGGTCTGCGATCGACGATCTCGATTGCGGCCACCTCGATGACGCGATCCCGGGCAGGATCGAGGCCGGTGGTTTCGGTGTCGAGGATGACCTGACGCACTGGGCGGATAAAGTGGTGTGGAGCGAGGAGCGAGGGACGATAGTGCTATGCGCTCAATTGTGCTGATGCCGAACCATTCAAGCGTAGCAACTTTAGTCTTGCTTGGCGATGCTTGACAAGCTGCCGGGAATACGTGCGTCGCCGACGCTCCCTCGATCCTCTCCCCTCATCCTTACTTCCTGAACTTGTGAATCGTTGCCTGGATTTCGGCGATCGCGCGCTCGATCTCGTCGTCGGTCAAGTCACGTTGCATGCCTTTGCGATCGGTCAGCGTCACGGTCTTGTCGATCGCGGTCTGGAATTCGCCGAGGTTCATCGTTTCGGTGATCGTCGAGCTGGCTTCGTCGGTGAGCGTCTCCGGACCCCAGCGCACGATGATCGTCGACAAGTTATCGCCATCGGGGCCACCGCGCTTTTCCGCCTCCCGCATCATCTGCGGGCCGGTCTTCAGTATCGGCGTCGACGTAAGATACGTCGCCATCTCGTTTTGCGACAGCACACTCCATAGGCCATCGCTGCACATCAGGAGAATGTCACCGTTGCGCAGCGATGTGCGTCGCGACAAATCGATCACCGGATCGACGAGCCCGCCAAGACAGCTGAAGATCTTGTTGCGGTCCGGATGATCGGAAACTTCGTCGGCGCTGATGATTCCCTGATCGACGAGATACTGCACTTTCGAGTGATCCTTGGTGTTGCCGATCAGGCCACCCTGGCGAAAAAGGTAGAAGCGCGAATCGCCGACATGCGCCCAGTAGGCGTGATTCGCCTGCACGACGCACGCGACGCAGGTGGTGCGCGGCGTTTCGAGCATCGAGAACTGATTTGCATACGAGCCGAGCGCCGCGTGCGCGCGAAGCATCGTGTCCTGCAGGAACTTGAGCGGGTTCTTCAAGATCGGCTTGGCTTCCTGCTGAAAGCGCTCGATGAAGAGCCGCACGGCGATCTGCGCAGCGATCTCGCCGCCCGCATGACCGCCCATGCCGTCCGCGACGCATAACAAGAGCGTGTCGCGACCGTAGGTGTACGCGATGCGGTCCTGGTTGACCTTGCGCGAGCCTTTGCGCGACTCATGGAAAATTGTGAAGCGCATGGCGGTCTCGCCCTGTGGCGCTCTTCTTGCTGGCTTTAAGCGCCGATTTCCGAAAACAGCACGCGCTTCAGATTGCCGATGAAGGTGAGCTTGCGCTTCTTCGGCGCAATGTCACGAATCGCTTTTTGCAGCGCGAACACGCTCTGCGGCCGCTCGAGCGGATCGAGACGCAAGCACCAGTCGATCACTTCGAGCAGATTGTCCGAGTATTGTCCGGCCCAGATTTTTTTTGCCGACACGAGATGATCTTCCTGGACGCGCGCATCTGCGGCTTGTGGAGCGAACGCGGCAAGGCACGCGAACATCGACGCCCCGGTGCCGTAGACGTCGGTCCACGGACCCAGACGATCCGGCTCGCGATACTGCTCGGGCGCTGCGAAGCCCGGTGTGTACATCGGCGCGAGCTTCGGCCGATTGCTGGTCAAGGTTTGTCGCGCAGCGCCGAAATCAAGCAGCACCGGTGAGCCGTCGGTTCGCAAGTAAATGTTCGCCGGCTTGATGTCGAGATGCAGCAGCTTGTGCGTATGCACTTCGCGAAGGCCGTTCAGAAGGTGCATGAACACATGACGAACGAAGCGTTCGGACATCTGATCCTGCTTCATCTGGATCTGCTGCTGCAGCGTGCGCCCCCGCTCGTAGCGCATCACCATGTACACGGTTTCGTTCGCGCGAAAAAAGTTCAGCACTCGCACGACATTGGGGTGATTGATCTTCGCGAGCGCGCGGCCTTCCTCAAAAAAACATTTCATTCCATAACGGAACGACGTCAGATTCTCCGCCGACGATGCGCGCACGATGTCGCCCTCGGTGCGCAGCACGAGCGAGCTCGGCAAGTATTCCTTGATCGCGACCGGTGCGCCGGTTTCATCGAACGCGCGATAGACGATCGAAAAGCCCCCGCGGCTGATCTGCCGGTCGATGCGGTAGTTCAGCAGCTGATAGCCGGCGGAAAGGGCTTGATTGGTGACTGGCACGGAAATTCCGGAGGGTGATTCGGACCTGCACTTGCAATTGCCGTGCCAAAATGCGCATACGCGTTTGCACGAGCGGCGGATAACCGCTACATTCGCGGCAGGGTGCCAGTTTAGTAAACCAATATGCCGGACGAGTTCGTTGCTTTACCCGCGCCCGCAAAAACGGGGCGTAGTGCGACGCTCGACGCCATCTAAGACCCAACGTTCAAGTGCGGTCGAAAGCGCCGCGTCGATCGCGACGATGATCCTCAGCATGACCGGGTTCGCGGCTGTCGCCGACGAGCTTCCACAATTCGCGTTGACCGTCGAGCTGCGTGCCGTCAATCACCGCTACCTAGACGTCACCCTGAAGCTTCCCGACGAGCTTCGCGTGCTGGAGCCTGCACTGCGAGAGCGCATCGCCGCAGAGCTGAAACGCGGCAAGGTCGAATGTAGGGTCGCCCTTGCTCGCCGTGACACCGCTTCGCCCGCGCTGTCGTTCGACGCTGCGCGCGTCGCCGAGCTTCAAAAAGCCGATCAAGCGGTGCGCATGCTCGTGCCATCGGCGACGCCGTTGTCGGTCGCCGAAATCCTGCGCTGGCCGGGTGTCGTCGTCGAAGCGTCGCTCCCGGTCGATATCCTTGCTACCCGCGTGCATGCGTTGATCGACGCTGCACTCTCGGAGCTCGCGGCGTCGAGAGCGCGCGAGGGCGACAAGCTCGCCCGCCTGCTTCTCGCGCGCTGCGGCGACATCGAGTCGCAGATCGCGCGCGTGGCTCCACGCATTCCCGCGTTGCATGCGGCGTTTGTCGAGAAGCTCGGCGCGCGGCTTCGCGAGGCCGGTTTCGATCTCAACGACGAGCGGATGAAACAGGAGCTGCACCTGTTTGCAACCAAGATCGACGTCGCCGAGGAAGTCGCGCGCCTGTCGACGCACGTGGCCGAAGTGCGTCGGGTGCTGGACGTCGGCGGCAGCGCGGGCAAGCGGCTCGACTTTCTGGCGCAGGAACTGCACCGCGAGGCCAACACGCTTGGCAGCAAATCGGTCGATGCGGAGCTTTCCAAGGTGGCGCTGGAGCTCAAGGTTTTGATTGAGCAAATGCGCGAGCAGGTGCAAAACATCGAATGACATGAAGCACAACCGGAGGACGAACGTGAAATCAGTGACGCGACTGGCAGCCAACGTGGGACTTGGCGCCTTGGTCTATGCGATGACGATGAACGCCATCGCGCAAGACACCCCGCTGACGCGCGCAGCGATAGCGCTGGGTGTGGACAACGTGAAGTCGTTGCGCTACACGGCGGACGGGACCGGCTACTCGTTCGGACAAGCCTACAAGCCCGGCCTGGCGTGGCCGAAGATCCACATCGACAGCTTGACCAGGACCATCGACTACGAGAGTGGATCGATGCGCGACGAGGTCGCGTTCTGGCGGGCCGAGGGGTTGGGGGGAGGCGGCTACCCGATGTCAGGGGTGACGCGCAACGATCAATACCTCAGTGGGAATTTCGCGTGGAATCAGCTCGCGACCGCTCCGCTGCCGGGACCGCGCTTCCTCTCCGATCGCACGCACCAGCTCTGGATCACGCCGCACGGCGTGCTGCGCGCCGCGATGCGCAACAAGGCCGTCGTGCAGAGCGCGGCCAATGGCGGCAATGCGTTCGTATTCACCGAGCCGAACCGATTCTCCGCGAAAGTATTCGTCAACTCGAAAGGTCTCGTCGAGCGCGTCGAATCGAAAGCGCCCGACGCCGTACTGGGCGACACGACAATCGTGACGACGTATTCCGACTATCGCGATTTCAACGGGGTCATGTTCCCGGAGCGAATTCGCCAAACGCAGGGTGGCTTTCCGGTCCTCGACCTGACCGTGCGTCAGGTCGAGCGCAATGTGCCGGTGAGCATTCAGGTGCCCGAGCTCGTCCGCACGGCCAGCGAACGCGTGGCGGTGGACAAGGTCGCCGACGGCGTCTGGATGATGGGCGGCGGGTCGCACAACAGCGTGTTGATCGAAATGAAGGATCATCTCGTCCTGGTCGAGGCGCCGTTGACCGAGGGTCGGACGGGTGCGGTCATCGCCGAAGCCAGGAAGGTCGTCCCCAACAAGCCGTTGCGCTACGTCATCAATTCACACCCGCATTTCGATCATTCGGGCGGGCTTCGCACCGCGGCCGGGGAAGGCTTGACGATCGTCACCCAAGCACAGAACAAAGCGTATTTCGAGCGCGCGTTCGGTAATCCGAACTCGATTGCTCCGGATCGACTCGCGAAGTCAGGCAAGCGTGCGCAATTCCATGTCGTCGGCGAGAAGGGGAAGCTGACCGATGGCTCGCGCACGATCGAGCTCTATCGCGCGCAGGACAGCCATCACAGCGACAGCTTCTTGATCGTCTATCTGCCGAAGGAAAAGCTCTTGATCGAGGCGGATCTCTTTACCCCGGCCGCCCCGAACTCGCCTCCGCCAGCGCGGCCGAATCCGCATCACACCAATCTCATCGAGAATCTGGAGCGGTTGAACCTCAAGCCCGAGCGCATTGTGCCGCTGCACGGTCGCGTCGTTCCGGTGGCGGACCTTTACACTGCTGCAGGCGCAAAGATGCAATGAACCTCCACTGATGGATGCAACAGCGGGCTCGCTCTTTGTCATCGCCGCCCCGTCGGGCGGCGGCAAGACGAGCCTCGTCAATGCGCTCCTCGCTCGCGAGCCGGGGATTCGGCTTTCGGTGTCGTATACGACGCGCAAGCCGCGTCCCGGCGAGCACGAGGGCGTGCACTACCACTTCGTCGACAAGGCGCGTTTCGATGCATTGAAAGCGAGCGGCGAGTTTCTCGAGCACGCGTTCGTGCATGGATCCTGGTATGCAACGTCGGCATCCTGGCTGGCCGCCCAGGTGGCCGCCGGACAGGACGTTTTGCTGGAGATCGACTGGCAGGGAGCGCAACAAGTCCGGCAGCTGTTGCCAAACTCGGTCCACATTTTCGTGTTGCCGCCTTCGCTGGCGGTTCTGAAAGAGCGACTGGAAAAGCGCGGGCAAGACGGACCCGACGTGATCGCCAAGCGGCTGATGGGCGCCGTCGAGGAGATGCGCCACTGGGAAGAATTCGATTATGTTATTATCAATCAAGACTTTGCAACCGCTGTCAATGACCTCGACGCGATCGTTCGCGCGAGTCGCCTGCAAGTTGCGCAACAACGCACCCGCCACGCGCGCCTCTTGCAGGGATTGATCGACCGCTGACTTCTTTCTAGGACCGCACCGACAATGGCCAGAATCACGATCGAGGATTGTCTCGAACGCATTCCCAACCGCTTCGAGTTGACGCTCGCTGCGACCAACCGCGCTCGTCAGATCACCGCGGGGTCGAGCCCGCTGCTCGAGCCCGATCGCGACAAGCCGACGGTCATCGCGCTTCGCGAAGTCGCCGCAGGCAAAGTCGGGATCGAGATGCTGCTCAAGCCGGCGAGCTGACGCCTTTACGGCGGCGCATTCCGCGGCGATGTCGGAAATCGCGGAGTTCACCCGACACCTCGGCCACTACCTGCCGCCGCCCGAGGTCGAGCTGGTCGAGCGCGCGTTCGAATTCTCCGAATCCGCGCACCGCGGGCAATACCGCAAGTCCGGCGAGCCGTACATCACCCATCCGCTCGCCGTCGCGAGCATCCTGTCGCAGTGGCGCATCGACGCGCAGGGACTCGCTGCCGCGCTATTGCACGATGTGATGGAAGACACTTCCGTCACCAAGCACGAGATCGAGACGACGTTCGGTCGGCCGGTCGCGGAGATGGTCGACGGCGTGTCGAAGCTCGACCAGATCCAGTTCGACACGCGCGAGGATCTGCAGGCGGAAAGCTTTCGCAAGATGCTTCTCGCGATGGCGCGCGACGTCCGCGTCATCCTGATCAAGCTCGCCGACCGGCTGCACAACATGCGCACGCTGGACGTGATGGCGCCGGTGCACCGCAAGCGCATCGCGCGCGAAACGCTCGACATCTACGCGCCGATTGCGAATCGTCTCGGCCTGAACGCCCTTTATCTGGAGTTGCAAGACCTCGCGTTCAAGCATATGCATCCGCTGCGCTATCGCGTGCTCGCCGGCGCGATCAAGGCGGCGCGGGGAAACCGTCGCGAAGTGATGAATCGGTTGCTCGATGCGATACGCGAAGGGTTTGGCAAGGCCGGCATTCACGCGTCGGTGGGCGGACGCGAAAAAACCGTCTATTCGGTCTACAAGAAAATGCGCGAGAAGCGCTACACGTTCTCGCAGGTGTTCGATATCTATGGCGTGCGAGTGCTGGTAACCGATCCGACGTCCTGCTACGCCGCACTCGGCGTGTTGCATGCGCTCTACAAGCCGATTCCCGGCAAGTTCAAGGACTACGTCGCGATTCCCAAGGCGAACGGCTATCAATCGCTGCACACGACGCTATTCGGGCCGTTCGGGACGCCGCTCGAAGCGCAGATCCGAACGCACGACATGCATCGCGTCGCCGAAGCCGGCGTGGCCGCGCACTGGCTCTACAAGACGCAAAGCGGCGTCGACTTCGCCGAAGCGCAGCGTGAGACGCATCGATGGCTGCAAAGCTTGTTGGAAATCCAGTCGGAGTCGCGCGACTCGAAGGAATTCCTGGAGAACATCAAGGGCGATCTGTTCCCCGAGGAGATTTATGTTTTCACGCCCAGGGGCAAGATCACCGCACTACCGCGCGGCGCCACCGCCGTCGACTTCGCGTACACGGTGCACACCGACATCGGACATCACTGTGTCGCGGCGCGCATCAACTACGAGCTGATGCCGCTGCGTACCGAGCTCAAGAACGGCGATCACGTCGAGATCCTGACCGCGCCGACTGCACGCCCGAATCCGTCGTGGCTGTCTTTTGTCGCGACCGGCAAGGCGCGCTCGCGGATTCGGCATTACTTGAAGGGGTTGCAACAGAAAGAATCGGCGGCGCTCGGCGAGCGGTTGCTGAATCAGGCGCTCGCGACGCTCAAAGTGGAGCCCGAAACGATCGGCTGGGATCGCTGGGAGGCGTTGGCCAAGGAATACGGCAAGAGCCATCTCGAAATTCTCGCCGACATCGGTGTGGGCAAGCGCTTGTCGTTCGTGGTCGCACAGTCGCTGACGCGCGTTGCGGGTCGCACCGAGGAGATTGCACCGGCTGCGAAGCAATCGACGTTGAGTCTGCGAGGTGTCGAAGGCGTGGCGATTCAATACGCGAAATGCTGCCGGCCGATTCCGGGCGATGCGATCGTGGGCCAGTTTCGTCGCGGTCAGGGATTGCTCGTGCACCTGCGCGACTGTGCGTCGCTGAAGAAGCACCGCGTGGAAGGCGAAATCGTCGATGTCGAATGGGCGAAGGAAGTGCAGGGTGAATTCGACGCCGGAATACGTATGCTGGTGTCGGATCGGCGGGGATTGCTCGCCAACCTGGCGACTGCGATCGCCGACGCAGGCGCCAACATCGACGCGATCTCGATGGAAAAACCCGATGGCGCCGGGGTGATCGCGATGTTTTTCGGCGTGCAGGTGCGCGATCGCCGGCATCTGGCAGCGGTGATGCGCAATGTGCGGCGTATTCCGGATGTAAGGCGCGTGCAGCGAGCGCGGACCTAACGCCGGCGTAAAGCTGGAATAACGTCGGTCGACGTCACCACGACGTTTCGCGATCGGCCGTCGCGCTGATCTTGTGGATCGACAAGTCCGCTCCGTTGAATTCTTCTTCGGGATCGAGTCGAATTCCGACGGTTGCCTTGAGCGCGCCGTAGACGATTGCTCCACCCGCGAGCGCAATCAGCACGCCGAGCAGTGTACCGACGAGTTGCGAGGCGAACGACACGCCTCCAACGCCTCCCAGCGCCGTGGCGCCGAAGATCCCCGCAGCGATTCCGCCCCACGCGCCGCACACGCCGTGCAGCGGCCATACGCCGAGCACATCGTCGATGCGCCAGCGATTCTGGGTAGCCGTGAACAAAACGACGAACAGTGCGCCAGCCACGGTACCGGTGGCGAGCGCGCCAATCGGATGCATGACATCGGAGCCCGCACAAATCGCGACGAGTCCCGCGAGCGGCCCATTGTGCACGAAGCCTGGATCGTTGCGCCCCGCAAGCATGGCCGCAATCGTTCCGCCCGCCATTGCCATCAGCGAGTTCACCGCCACGAGTCCCGAGATCTTGTCGATCAGTTGCGCCGACATGACGTTGAAGCCGAACCAGCCCACGGTAAGCACCCACGCGCCGAGCGCCAGGAATGGAATCGACGACGGCGGGTGCGCGGCAATGCCGCTTTCGCCGTAGCGGCCGCGGCGCGCGCCAAGCATGATGACGGCAACAAGACCGATCCAGCCACCCATCGCGTGCACGACAACGCTGCCGGCGAAGTCGTGGAATTCGGCGCCGAATGTTTGCGCCATCCAGCCTTGCACGCCGAAGCGCTGGTTCCAGGCGATCCCTTCGAAGAAGGGGTAAATGAACGCCACGAGGGCGACGCTCGCTGCCACTTGAGGATTGAACTTCGCCCGCTCCGCAATGCCCCCGGACACGATCGCCGGTATCGCAGCGGCAAAGGTCAACAGGAAAAAGAACTTGACGAGCTCGTAGCCGTTTTTCTGCGCAAGCGCAGTCGCATCGGTGAAGAAAGTGACACCGTATGCAATCGTGTAACCGATGAAAAAATACGCGATCGTCGAGAATGCGAAATCGACGAGGATCTTGACCAACGCGTTGACCTGGCTTTTCCTGCGCACGGTGCCAAGCTCGAGAAACGCGAAGCCGGCGTGCATCGCAAGCACCATGATGGCGCCCAGCAAGATAAAGAGCGTATCGCTACCCGCCTTGAGCGTATCCATCTCGCGCCTCCCGTCGCATCGAGGCGCTCCACGACCTTATCGAGGTCGATTCGCGGGCGAAAGTGCCGCCGTAGCGCCGCGCGAAAGGTTACACCAGATGGGATCGCGACGCGTGGTGCAATAGATCAACGCACGATCGCTATGCGTGCGCGCGGCGGCGCAAAAGCTGGCGATCAGCCAGGCGCCTTTTCGAACAACTGCTTCAGCTCGCCGCTCTGATACATCTCGCGCAGGATGTCGCAGCCACCGACGAACTCGCCGTTGACATAGAGCTGCGGAATCGTCGGCCAGTTCGCGTATTCCTTGATGCCCTGGCGGATTTCGGGGTCCTCGAGCACGTTCACGGCAACGTAATCGTCGACTCCGGAGCGCTTGAGAATCTCGGCGACCGTCGCCGAGAAGCCGCACTGGGGAAACTGCGGCGTGCCCTTCATGTAGAGCACGACGGGGTTGCTGGTCACCTGCTGACGAATGCGGTCCTTGACGTCCATGGCGCTACTCCCGGGATGGCTTTGTGCGCCCATTGTAACCGTCGCATGGAGACGACCTGCGTGGATCGCCGTCACTCCTTGACCGCGCCAGTCAAGCCCGACACGTAATACTCGACGAAGAACGAGTACAGGATCGCGACAGGTAGCGAGCCGAACAGCGCGCCGGCCATCAGCGAGCCCCAGTGATACACGTCGCCCTCCACGAGCTCGGTGATGACGCCGACCGGGACCGTTTTCGATTCGGACGACGAGATGAACGTGAGCGCATAGATGAACTCGTTCCACGATAACGTGAAAGCGAAAATGCCGGCAGAGATGAGACCGGGCACCGCGAGCGGCAGCACGATCCGCGAGAGGATCTGCCAGCGCGATGCCCCATCCACCAGCGCGCATTCCTCGAGCTCGAATGGGATCGAGCGGAAGTAGCCCATCAACAGCCACGTGCAAAACGGGATCAGAAACGTTGGATAGGTCAGGATCAGCGCGAATCGCGAATCGAACAAGCCCAGCTTGAACACCATCGTCGCAAGCGGAATGAACAGGATCGACGGCGGCACGAGGTAGGCGAGGAAGATGCTCATGCCGACGTAGCGCGAGCCGCGAAAGCGCAATCGCTCGATCGCGTACGCCGCGAGCACGCTGCACGCGATCGACAGGAACGTCGACACGCCGGCGATCAGGAGCGTATTCCACAACCATTCAGGATAGGCCGTGTCGAACAACAGCTTCTTCACGTGCGCGAGCGTTGGATTGTTGACCCAGAACGGATTGCCTTCGCGCGAGATGAGCTCCTCGTTCGGTTTTAGTGTCGTGATGACCATCCAGTAAAACGGGAACAACAGGACGATCAAAAATGCGATCAGCGGCACATAGATCGTGACGATGCGCCGCGGCAGCGACACGAGGTAATGCATGCCCTGCGAGTCGCTTCGCTCGGGGGTCGCATCGCGCGGAATGGCGACTTCGCTTGCCTGGGTCATCGATCGGTGCCTCCCTGCTGCCAGGCGCGTCGCTGCAATCCGAAATAGCTGAACAGAATCGCTGCGAGCAGGAACGGAACCATTGCGACCGCAAGCGCCGCGCCTTCTCCCAATGAACCCCCGGGAATCGCGCGTTGGAACGACAACGTCGCCATCAGATGCGTCGCGTTGAGCGGCCCGCCGCGCGTCAGGACGTAAATGAGTTGGAAGTCGGTGAACGTGAACAGCACCGAGAACGTCATGACAACCGCGATGATCGGCGTCAACAAAGGCAGTGTGACATGACGAAACTGCTGCCAAGGCGATGCCCCATCAAGGCTCGCGGCTTCGTAATACGACGGCGAGATCGTCTGTAAACCAGCAAGCAACGTGATCGCGATGAAGGGGACACCGCGCCAGACGTTCGCTGCGATCGTCGAGAAACGCGCATTCCACGGATCGCCGAGAAAGTCGATGTAGCCGTTGATCAGGCCCATGCGCGTCAACGTCCAGCTGATCACCGAGAACTGCGAGTCGTAGAGCCACCAGAACGCGATCGCCGACAACGCGGTTGGCACGATGAACGGCAACAGCACGATCGCGCGGATGAACGCCTTGATCGGCAGATGCTTGTTCAGAAGCAACGCGAGCCACAACCCGAGCACGAACTTCGCGATGCTCGCCACGATCGTATAGAAGAACGTGTTGAACAGCGCCAGACGAGTGACGCTGTCGTCCCACAGGAACAGGTAATTCTCGAGGCCGATGAAATGACCGGCGCGACCGATCTTGGTGTCGGTGAAGCCGAGCCACACGCCGAGGCCGAGCGGATAGGTCAAGAACACGAGCAGCAGCACCGCCGCCGGCACCATGAACAGCGCGCCGAGAACGTTGCGGCTCTCGAGCCAGCGGTAGCCCGATGCGGCGGGCGCAAGCGCCCCAGTCGCCGTTGTGGTGGCCACCTTACCGGACCGGGTAGCTCGTTGTGACTCGTCTCACCGCTCTATCCTCGACGAGCCGTTGCGCGCGTTGAGCGTCGCGGCGGCATGCAGCTCGATTGGCTCGAACAATCGACCGCCGTGACGCTCGAACGGGCGCACGTATGGCGTCGGCGCGGCAGGATCCCGCGCTTCGTTCACACGTTCTTCCGCGCCGACGTCATACGCGGTAATAGCGTTCTGCGCGTTTTTGCGCCCGCTCCGCCGCCTCCTTCGAGCTCCTCTGTCCCGAAGCCGCCTCCGCCACCATATTGACCACGATGAAATCCGCCAATGCTCCCGCCGACGCATATCCCATCTTTCCGGAATATCCCGAGGGCAGCATGACCTTCATCGCTTCGCGATACGGCACCGACTTCGGATCGGACCACACCTTGTGCTTCTCGTACGCGCGCAAGGCCGGGGTGACGTAGCCGATCGAGGCGCTCACCCAGGGATCGATCTGCTCGTCTTCCATCATGAATCGCAGAAATTCCTTCGCCGCCTTCGGATACTTGGTGTGACGGAAGATCATTTGATTGAAAAAGAGATTGAACTCGGTCGGGCGTCCCACTGGCCCGACCGGGAAGTTCGCGTGATTGATATCGGCCTCGAGCTCCTTGACTTTGGGATCCGTCGCGTTTTTCGCGGCGTAATAAACCGAAATGCCGTTCGCCGTGAGCGACAGCTGGCCGTCAAGAAACGCCTTGTTGTTATTAGGGTCGAGCCACGAGAGCGTACCCGGCACGAACGTGTTGTAGAGCTCGCGGCCGTAGTCGAGCGCGCGAACCGTTTCGGGGCTGTTGATCACGACCTCGTTCTTCTCATTGACGAGCTTGCCGCCATGCGACCACACGAGCCAATGCGTCCACGCGTTGCCGTCGCCGGTTGCGTTGCCGAGCGCGAAGCCACCTGGGGTGCTCTTCTCCTTCAACGCTTTCATCAGGCGAAGGAAGCCGTCGGTGTCCTTGGGAACGCTTTCGAAGCCGGCCGCCTTGAGCATGCTCGTGCGATAAACGAGTGCGGCGCCTGCGCAACCTAACGGCACGCCGATCCACCGTTTTCCGTCGGGCTTCAGGTACTGCTCGCATACCGGATACCAACCGCCGTACTTCTTACCCAGATATTCGGCAACGTCGGTCACGTCGACCAACTTTTCCGGGTACAGATTCGCGTCGTCGTTGGTCGACAAAATGATGTCGGGACCGGCTCCCATGTTCGCGGCGACTGCCGCTTTCGGCCGCACGTCCTCCCAGCCCTCGTGGTCGACGCGCACTTCGACGCCGTACTTTTCCGAGAACTTCTTCACGCTCGCCATGTAGGAGTCTTCGTCACCCTGCACGAAGCGCTTCCAGCGCAACACGCGCAGGCGCGCACCTTTCTCGGGCTGATTACTCCATTGCTGGGCGTGAACGCTCGGCGCGAACAACGTTCCCGCGGCTGCGCCCGCCGCAACACCTGCGCTGGTTTTCAAGAATCGACGACGATTGCCGCTCATGCCTTCCTCCTTCGAACGTTGTTGGACGACGTTACGCTACCACTCTCGTTGTTTCCGCAGTTCTGCCGAAAATCGTGTGGCTCCGCCACCGATTTTCGGGTAGCCCAGCCGGCCGAAAGTAGGGGTGAACTTTCGGTCCGTCTTTCATGCCGCGAGACGCTCACCTGTCGCCGCGTCGAACAAATGCGTCTTGGAGTGATCGGGACGCAAATGCACGCGCTC
>DATLOI010000073.1:0-27260 GCA_035536295.1 Casimicrobiaceae bacterium | reverse complement strand
CGTGACGCAGACGAACGCAGCAACGCTGGCTGCGAAGGCGGCAACGAGAGCAATACCGATCGTGATGACGGGTGCCAGCCAGCCGGAACGATCCGGCATCGTTGAGAGCCTGGCGCGACCGGGCGGCAATATTACCGGCGTCACGGAAAGCCCCAGTTCCGGATTCCTCGTCAAGATGGCTCAACTATTGAAGGAAGCTGCGCCGCGCGTGTCGCGCCTTGCCGTCCTCGGTACGAGCGAGTGGGGAATGCAGGAGCTCGAGGACGGGCTGCCAACGCTCGGCATCAGCATCGTTAGGGCGCCGGCGGTAACGCAGCACGAAGTCGCCGACGCGCTAACGAAGGCATTGCGCGCGGGTGCGAACGGTTTGTTCGCACCCGCGACGTCCGTCAACGATCCCAACCTCGACAACATCGTTCGTTTTGCACTGGCGAATCGATGGCCGTCCATCGGGAGCCATCCTTTATTCGCCCCGCGGGGTGGCCTCATGTCCTATGGGCCCGACTGGATCGAAATCCGCAAGAAGACGGCGATCTACGTCGACAAGATTTTGCGCGGAGCAAAACCTGCCGAATTGCCGATCGAGCAACCGACAAAGTTTCTTTTCGTGCTCAACCTGCGCACTGTCTCCAAGCTTGGACTGTGCTTCCGGAGGGTTTGCGCCTACGCGCCGACGAAGTAGTCGAGTAGCTAAGTGACGCGCTTAGATTCGCAACACCTCGACCAGCGCCGTCTCCACCTTCAGCACCGCCTGCTCGTCATGAAGTCGCGCGCCGTCGATCAAGAACACGTCCTCGGCGCGTTCGCCCAGCGTGTTGATTTTCGCGCTGACGACGTTGATGTTCGCTTTCGCAAGCACGTAAGCCACCGATGCCAGCAAGCCGGGTCGATCGCCGGCAACTATTTCGAGAATAAAGTGCGTGCCCTTGTCGTCGGCAAAGATCTGAACTTGGGGCGTGAGTGGAAAATGTCTGAGGCGTCGTGACACGCGGCCACGTTCGGGTTGCGTCAGCGGTGTCTGCTGCTCGAGCACGCGGCAAAGCTCGTGCTCGATGTATTGGATTGCGCTGCGATAGGCGGCGTTCGGATTCGAAGGATCGTGCAGCATGAACGAGTCGAGCGCGAAGCCGTGGCGTGTCGTGTGCACTTTCGCTTCGAGAATCGACAAGCCCATGCGGCCAATGAAACCGCAAATGCGCGCGAACAATTCCTTTTGGTCAGGGAGATAGACCAGCACCTGCAACCCCGCGCCGGCGCGCGAGAGCCTCGCTTTGACGACCGGTTGCGTTCGATCGATGCGCCAGTAGAGATGGCGCGCGTGCCAGGCAATCTCATCGGCGTTGAGCCGCTGAAAGTAGGCGGTATCCAGATGACGCCACAGCGCCGACTCGGCGTCTTGGGGGACCGCATACAAGCGCAGCAAGCGCCGCGCTTCGGATTGACGCTCGGTGATCCCGTCCTGGATCGAGCGCAACGTGTCCGTGCCCGCGAGCAACCGACGCGTCGCGTTGAAAAGGTCTTCGAGAAGTTGCGCTTTCCACGCGTTCCAGACGCGCGGACTGGTTGCGCGAATGTCGGCGACAGTTAGTAGATACAGCGCGATCAGGCGTCGCTCGGAGACAACGGCCGATGCGAACGACGCGACGACCGCGGGGTCGGAAATGTCCTGCTTTTGCGCGACCATCGACATCGTCAGATGGCGCTCAACGAGCCAGCCGACAAGATCGACATCCTCTGCTGCAAGCCCGTGATCGCGGCAAAAGCGTTTCGCATCGCGCGCACCGAGTGTGGAATGATCGCCGCCACGACCTTTTGCGATGTCGTGAAAGAGCCCTGCGAGATAGAGCACTTCACGTCGATCGAAATCCGCAATGAGGCGAGAGCACAGCGGATACTCGTGCGCGTGCTGCGCCTCGGTGAAGCGGCGCAGGTTGCGGATCAGCATCAGAATGTGCTCATCGACCGTATAGACGTGAAACAGGTCGTGCTGCATCTGCCCGACGACGCGGCCGAACGCGGGCAGATAATGGCCGAGGACGTCGTAGAGATTCATGCGGCGAAGTTCGTGCGTGATGCCGCGCGGCTCGCGCACAATCCGCATGAACGTGGCGCGATTGGCCGGGTCGCGACGAAACTTTGCATCGATGCGATTCCGATTGCGCCACAGCGCCCGCAAAGTTCGCGCCGACATTCCCTTGAGCTCCGGATGCCGTTGCATCTGCAGGAACGATTCGAGCATCGCGCCGGGGCGGCGCTCGAACAGCCGCTCGTCACGGATGTGCAACAACTCGTCGATCGCGACGAAATCATCGTCGAGCGGAATCGGCTCGCGATCGATCGGAAACAGTCGCGCGTGCAAATTCTGCAAAAGTATCGTGTTGACCTGTCGCGTGAGCTTCGCCGCGCGGTAATAGCGCTGCATCAACTGCTCGGACGCGCGCTTCGTGGGCGTGTCGACGAGACCCAATTGCGCGGCGAGCACGGATTGCAGATCGAACACCAGGCGGTCCTCTCGCCGTTGCGCAAGAAAGTGCAAGCGAGCGCGAATCTCGCCGATCAAGCGCTCCTGCCGCGATACGGCGCGCGCCTCGGACGTTGTCATCAAACCGCGTGCCGCCAGGTCCATCCAGGTGCGGCCAAGCCCCGCGGCTCGCGCAATCCAGATCACCGTCTGCAAATCACGCAACCCGCCGGGGCTCTCCTTCACGTTCGGTTCGAGGTTGTATGCGGCGTCGTGATACTTGAAATGGCGCTGCTGCTGCTCGAGTGTCTTTGCTTCGTAGAACGCGCGCACATCGAGCGTCTCGGTGAAGCGCTGCGCGAATCTCGCGTAAAGCGCGCGACTCCCCGCGATCAATCGATGCTCGAGCAGGCTCGTGCGCACCGTGACATCGGCATTCATTTCGGTGACGCAGTCGGCGATCGTTCGCACCGCATGCCCGAGTTCGAGCCCAACGTCCCAAAGCTTCGCAAGGAGGCGCTCGATGCTTGCATCGGGTAAGGCGTCGAGCGCATCGGGTAACAGCACCATCACGTCGACATCCGAGTGTGGATAGAGCTGTCCGCGTCCGTAGCCTCCGACGGCGATCAGCGCAATGCCGCGCGGCATCGCGCTCTGCGTCCAGACGTCGCGCACCACACGATCGACAAGCTGCGCGTGACTGCGCAACAGTCGCGGCGTGTCGGGTTTTGCGACGAACCCGACTCGCAGCGTCTCCCGTGAGCGACGCAATTCATCGCGCCACTGGTCGAGGCGGTCGGCTTGCGCCGGGCGCTGCTCGAGCGTCGCGGCGGGTTGCGACATCTATCCGGATGTAAATGGCGGAGCAGGAGCACCCGCCGACAAGGTCAGCACTTCGAATCCGTCATCGGCGACGAGCACGGTGTGCTCCCACTGCGCCGATAGCGAATGATCGGCTGTCACGATCGTCCAGCCGTCCGCGAGCGCACGAATTCCGGCACGCCCTGCATTGATCATCGGCTCGATCGTGAAAATCATTCCGGGCTGCAGCCGCAATCCGGTTCCCGGGCGTCCGTAGTGCAGAACCTGCGGTTCTTCGTGGAACTGCCTGCCGATGCCATGTCCGCAGAATTCGCGCACGACCGAAAAGCCATGCGATTCCGCGTGACGCTGTATCGTGTGGCCGACATCACCAAGATGCGCACCGGGTCGCACGGCACGAATGCCCTTCCACATCGCTTCGTAGGTGACGTCGACCAAACGCTTTGCCTGTATCGACGGTGCGCCGACGAAAAACATCCGGCTCGTGTCACCGTGATAGCCGTCGTGAATCACCGTCACGTCGAGATTGATGATGTCGCCTGCCTTGAGCTTGCGCTCGCCCGGAATGCCGTGACACACGACGTGATTGATGGACGTGCACAGCGAAGCAGGGTATGGCGCATGCCCGGGCGGCGCGTAATTGAGCGTTGCCGGCACCGTGTGCTGCACGTCGACCATGTAGTCGTGCGCGAGCTTGTCGATCTCGCCCGTCGTGATTCCGGGTGCGACGTGCGGCGTAAGAAAGTCGAGAACTTCGGCGGCGAGCCGCCCCGCCTCACGCATTTTGGCGATGTCATCAGGGCTTTTGATCGTGACCGACACGGGAAGCGGTGCTCGCATGAGGTTGATATGTTGCAAGTGAACTTAAGTTCTCAACAACTCGTTGATGCCGGTCTTGGCGCGCGTTCTGGCATCGACACGCTTTACGATCACGGCGCAATAAAGCTGGCAGTTGCCTTCGCCGGAGGGCAGGCTCCCTGCGACGACAACCGATCCCGCCGGCACGCGTCCGTAGCTCACCTCACCGGTCGCCCGATCGTAGATCTTGGTGCTCTGACCGATGAATACGCCCATGCCGAGCACCGAGTTCTCCTCGACGATCACGCCTTCGACGACTTCCGAGCGCGCCCCGATGAAGCAGTTGTCCTCGATGATCGTCGGATTCGCTTGTACGGGCTCGAGCACGCCGCCGATTCCCACGCCACCCGACAGATGGACGTTCTTGCCGATTTGCGCACACGAACCGACCGTTGCCCACGTATCGACCATCGTCCCCTGATCGACATAGGCGCCGATATTCACGAATGACGGCATCAGCACGACGTTGGGCGCGATGTATGCGCCGCGCCGCGCGACAGCGGGGGGGACGACGCGAACGCCCGCATTCTCGAAGTCCCACTTTCCAAAACTCGCGAACTTCGTCGGCACCTTGTCGTAGAAGGCGAAGGGCGGGTCCGCGCTAACGCCATCGAAGCGCATCATCACATTGTCGGCAAGCCGAAACGACAGCAACACCGCCTTCTTGATCCACTGATGCGTAATCCAGCCTTCCGCGGTTTTCTCGGCAACACGAAGTTTGCCGCGATCGAGCAAGGCGATGACGTGCTCGACTGCTTCCCGTATCTCGCCTGGTGTCTGTTTCGCCGAGAACTCGCTGCGCCGCTCCCACGCCTCGTCGATCGTCTTCTGCGCATTCATGCGGCAATTCTACCGCGCGACTGCCTTGGAAGCCGCGGGCGCCAATAGCCGCCGATAGAGAGGTAACGCGAGCGCCGGCAGCGTGTACATCGGAATCTGCGCGAGCGCGAAAAAGACCGTCAGCTCGAACGGCGCCTTGTTTTGCAGCGCGACCAGGATCAGCCCCATGTTGCAATTGCCGGAAATGAGCGCCACGGTCAACGCTTGACGCCGACCGAGCTTGTGAAATGCGAAATATCCCGCCGCTTGCAACAGGAGATTGAAGCCATACGCCGCAACAAGCGCAATGACGACGTACGCTGGTCGCTCGAAAGCGTAAGCCGTCACGCCGTGCATGATCGCAAGACCGAACAAGAGAAGATTGATCACCGAAATCCCATCCAGGAGCTCGGCGTTCTGCGTCAACAAGCGCGATGGAACAAGACGCCTGATCACCCACGCGCCGAAAAACGCCGATCCGACCAGCAACGCCAAGCGAAGCGCGAACGCTGCAACATCGATGTCGATCGCGACATCCGCCAGCGCAACGGCGAGCGGTGGCAACGTGAATGGCACCAGCGCCGTCGCCAGCAATACGCCGACGATCGCAAGCGTCGCGTCGAGTCCGATGATCAGCGCGATGGCAACCGACGACACGATCGGCGAGCTCGCCGCCATCAACACGAGCGCTTGCCGCAATGGCTGCGGCAAGCCGACCCCCGCAAGAAGCGAAGAGACGACCCACACCAGAAGCGGTGAAACGCCAAGCAGCCACACGAGCAACCACACCGCGACACCGACTCGATGTCGCCACGCCGCAATCGCGCGCCAATCGAGGCGAACCAGCGCCAGCGAAAGCGGAATCAAAAGCGTGGGAACGAGAAGTGGCTGCGCGAGTGACGCCAGCGGAGGAACCGCCAGCCCCAGCAGCACGCCTGCAGCCATGCAAGCCGTTGCGTGCCGCCCCACGAAAGCGAGCGTGCCGATCACATCGCCTTGAACCGATGCGCGAACGTTCGTGACACGACGAGCTTGTCGGGACGCCCTTTGAGCGTGATCACCGGCTGGTCGCGCCAGTCGCGCTCGACTTTCGCGATCGCGGCCAGGTTCACGATCGTGCCGCGGTGAATCTGCCAGAACGCTTCCGGATCGAGCTCGTCGAAGAGTTCCTTGATCGTCTTCTTGATAAGAAGTTCGCTGTCCGCCGTCACCACTTTGGTGTACTTGTCCTCGGATTGGAAGAACAGGACATCGGTGACCGGCACCATGCGAAGCGCGCTCGCCGTCGATGCGCGAATCCACTTGAGATAAGCGCCCGCGTCACGATGGACGAGCTTCGCCAGCAGTGTCTCGAGATCGGCCGGCGCGGACGACAGTCGCGCCTTCAACCGTGTCACGACCTTGCCGATGCGCTCCGCGGTGACGGGCTTCAGCACGTAGTCGATCGCGCCGTCCTCGAAGGCGGCGATCGCGTACTCGTCGTACGCGGTCACGAACACGATGTGCGCGCGCGAACCGATGCTGCGCGCCACTTCGAGGCCCGTCAGGCCCGGCATGCGGATATCGAGGAAGGCGACGTCGCACGGCGCGTGCTCGAATGCAGCGAGCGCTTCGGGGCCGCTTGCGACTTCGGCCGTGAGGACCAGCTCGGGCCACGCTTCGGCGAGCCGCCGCTTCAACTGCTCGCGCAGGAGCGGCTCGTCCTCGGCGATCAGCGCCGTGGGCATTTCGAGCGCAACCTTCGCTTCAGGATTGGTAGGGAACCGCGATGATCGCACGCGTCCCGCGCGGATGGCGAGGCTCCAGCGTGAAGCGCCCGCTGGCGCCGAACAGTGCCGCCAGACGCTCACGCACATTCGCCAGGCCGACGCCCTGGCCACTTGTCGCGGTGGCGTCGGAATTCATCGCGACGCCGCGTCCGGTGTCGGTCACGCTGACTGCTACCGCATCATCTTCGCGATTGGCGGTGATCGCGATCGTTCCCCCTTCGACCGACGGCTCGAGCCCGTGCTTGATCGCATTCTCCACGAGGGAGATCAGAAGATTCGGCGGGAATGGATGGTTGGCAAGCTCGCTTGGCAGATCGATGTTCACCTCGAGCCTCGGCCCCATGCGCATCGCGAGAATCGAAAGATACGCACCAGCGAGATCGAACTCGCGCGATAGCGTCGACGATTGAGCGCGAAAGCTTGGCAATGCCGCGCGCAAGTAGGCGATCAAATGCCCAAGCAGCAAATTCGCCTTGGCGGGTTCGGTTTCGGTCAGGTATTGCACCGACGCGAGCGTGTTGAACAGAAAGTGCGGCTCGACCTGCGCCTGCATCAGCTTCAACTCCGCCTCGACCGCCTGGCGTGCAAGCAGATTGCGCTCGGATTCGGAACGATGGAGCGCGGCGCTTGCGCGTGCCTCGCGAAACTTGACGAAGAACAACAGACTGAAAAAGAGTCCGTTCAAAAACGCGGTCACGACGTTCCACGCAAACACGTGCCAACGACCGATCACGTGGGCTATCGAATAGCCCTTCACGACGCACACGATCACCAGGCCGACCAGCACGGCGATGCCGATCGCGACGCACAGATTGAGCAACGGGCGCCGTGTATCCCATGGTGCTGCGACGTTGACCGCATAGGCGATGCAGAGCCCGTAGATCTGCACGGTCACGAGCGGATGCCAGAACGGTCGCGGATCGTTGTTCCAGAGGATCAACGCGGTTCCGGTATTGATCGCGAGGATCAGCGCCAGCGTCATCCAACGAACGCGGAGGCCACGCGCCAAAGCAGCGCGCGCAGCGGCAAAGCTTAGAGTCGACGTGGCGGGAGCGAGACTAGACATGCGGCACGATTCTAGGCAATCACCGCGCCGCTTTTTCGAGCGCCCGACCAAGCGCCACCCGAGCCGACAGGACGTCCGTCGCAGTCATGAGGCGAGTTATGCCCCGACTTCCGACATCCGCGAAGCGAATGCGACGATGCGCTCGATCGCTTCGGCGCATTCCTCGTACTCCGCAACCAGCGCGATCCGCACGCGCCCGCGACCGGGGTTCGCGCCGTGCGCGTCACGTGCCAGAAAGCTTCCCGGCAACACCGTCACATTCTCTTCGGCGAAAAGATCCCGAGCGAACGTTGCATCGTCGATCGGCGTTCGCGCCCACAGATAGAACGCGGCGTCGGGCATCTCGCAGGGGAGCACGTTGGCGAGCTTCGGCTGCAGCGCGCCAAACTTCTGCGCGTACTTCCGCCGATTCTCGACGACGTGCGCTTCGTCGCGCCATGCTGCAAGGCTCGCCGCCGCGACCGCAGGAGACATCGCCGACCCGTGATAAGTGCGATAAAGCAAAAAAGCCTCGACGAGTTTCGCATCGCCGGCGACAAAGCCCGAGCGAAGTCCCGGGGCGTTCGAGCGTTTGGAAAGACTTCCGAATGCGACCAGGTGTCGATAGTCGTGACGACCCAGTTCATGCGCGGCGGTCAGCGCAGAGAGCGGCGGCTTCGCTTCGTCGAAATAGATTTCCGAATAGCATTCATCCGCTGCAATGACAAAGCCGTAACGATCGGAAAGCGCGAACAAGTGCCGCCATTCTTCGAGGCTCGCCACCCGACCGGTCGGATTGTCCGGCGAGCAGACGTAGAGAAGCTGCGTTCGCGCCCACACGGCATCGGGCACTGCGTCCCAATCGGGTGTAAATCCACGCGCGGGATCGGCGTTCACGCAATACGGCGTCGCGCCGGCGAGAAGCGCCGCGCCTTCGTAGATTTGATAAAACGGATTCGGAACGACGACGGTGGCGGCAGGGCGACTCGCATCGACGATCGTTTGTCCGAACGCGAACAACGCTTCGCGGCTGCCGAGCACCGGCAACACTTGGTGTCGTGGGTCGGGCAGGGGGATGCGGTGGCGGCGGGACAGCCACTGTGCGATCGCTTCGCGAAGCGCAGGAACGCCAGCTGTCATGGGATAATTCGCAAGCCCCGAGCCGCTTCCCTGCAATGCATCGAGCACGAGACGCGGCGTCGGATGCTTGGGCTCGCCGATCGAAAGCGAGATCGCGCGCTTCGCGGAATCAGGCGTGACACCGGCGAACAGGCTTCTCAGCCGCTCGAACGGATACGGTTGCAACAGATCGAGGCGGGGATTCACTTGGCAGACGATGCGCGCATCAATCGATTATAGCGACGAGCGCAACGCGTACGCGCAAGTGTGTCGATGAGACGCGCCCTCGTCGTGCTCGCGAATCTCGCCGCGTTCGCATTGCTCGCGTGCGTGATCGCGTACTGGGGATGGCGTTGGTTCGGGCCCGAGGTATTCGTCGCGCCGCCGCCGCCCCCGGTCGATCCGTTGCGAGCGTTCGCGTTGTCGCCGCCCTTTGGCGTGAGCAAGTCTTCCACGGTCGCCACCGCTCCGGCGCCTGTGACGACGAATGATCCGCGCCTGCTCGGGGTACTCGCGGAAGCGAACGGTCGCGGCCACGCGCTGTTTCGCATGCCCGATGGATCGGCGCGCCTCACGGTCGCGGGCGGCGAAGTCTCGCCCAACCTCACGCTTGCCAGCGTACGGGCCGATGGGATTACGTTGCGAGATGCCTCCGGTGAACGCGTGATCGCTTTGCGCGCAACGTCGGGGTCGTCGAATGAGCGCGATGCAAAGTCTCGACTCGCAGCGTGTGCGCTTCCCGCCGGTTACAAGGGCCCGATCGTGCGACTCAATGCCGAGCTCGTGCAAGGTTTGATGGCGCAGCCCGACAGCCTTCGCGCGCTAGCGCAAGCGCAGGATGGCGCATTGGTCGTGCGCGACGAAGCAGGCTTTGCCGCGATGCTGGGGATGAAAAAGGGCGACCGCGTCGCGCAAGCGAACGGAATCGCGTTGCGCTCTCCCGAAGACATCGTCGTTGCCGTATTGCGCCCGCTTGCGCAAAGCCAGGTCGTTCGCCTCAGTGGCTCGCGCGGCAGTGAAGCGCGCGAACTGGTGATCGTCAACGCGGGCGCGTGCCCGACTTGATCGCGAGCCACGCGAGGATGTCGGCGGGCGCATCGACGCCTCCGACAGCAGGCCATTGCTCGTGCGGCTCCGCCGAACCGAGATAACCCCAGCGCGCGACGAGCGTCGGCATTCCCGCGGCGTTTCCCGCGATGACATCGCGCAGGTCGTCACCAACGTAAACGCAGCGCGCCGCTGCCACGCCAATCTCGCGTGCGGCGTGCAACAACGGTGCGGGATCGGGCTTCGCTCGCGGCGTCGTATCACCGCTCACGATCGTGCGCGCGCGCTTCGCGATGCCAAGCGCTGCAACCACCGGGATCGTGTATCGCGCGGCCTTGTTGGTGACGATTCCCCACATGAATCCGCGCGATTCCAGGTCGTCGAGGAGCTCCGCGATGCCGTCGAACAGTCGCGTCGTCGAGGCCAGATCCGCTTCGTAATTGCGCAGAAACTCGTCGCGCAACGCAACGTAATCGGGCGCGTCGCTCGCCACACCCATACCGGCTTGCAGCATGCCGCGTGCGCCCGACGATGCGTGCGGCCGGATCAGGTCGATTGCGACGTCGGCAAGGCCTCGGTCGCGTCGCATCCGATTAAGCGCTCCGGCAAGATCGCCCGCGGTATCGGCGAGCGTGCCATCGAGATCGAACAAGACCACATCGACGTCGAGCTTCGTCAACGCCTCATGCATGACGTCGAAACGCGGCGAGATAGTTGACGTCGGTGTCGCCGGCGTCGAGACGATAGGTACGCGCGAGCGGGTTGTACACGAGCCCCGTCATTGCCACGAGCTCGCAACGAGCACGCCTCGCAAAAGCCGCGAGCTCGGCGGGCCGCACGAAGCGCGCCCAGTCGTGGGTCCCGCGCGGCAAGACGTTCAGCACGTACTCTGCACCCAGGATTGCGAAGAGATAGGACTTCGGATTGCGATTGAGCGTCGAGAACACGACGAGGCCACCTTCGCGCGCAAGCGTCGCGCAAGCGTTGACGGTGCTCGCCGGATCGGGAACATGTTCGAGCAACTCCATGCACGTCACCACATCGAAGCTCGTCGGTGATTCGGAAGCGAGCGCTTCGGCGGCGACGAGGCGATAGTCGACGGGCACCCCCGACTCGAGCGAATGAAGCTTGGCAACGCCGAGGGCTTTGCCGGAGAGATCGATGCCGACGACACTTGCGCCGCGCGCTGCCATCGACTCGCTCAGAATTCCGCCGCCGCACCCGACGTCGAGCACGCGCTTGCCAGCAAGGCCTTCGGTAACCTCCTGGATCCATTCGAGGCGCAGCGGATTGATGCGATGCAAAGGACCGGTGAGCTTGCTCGTTTCGTCCCACCAGTGATGCGCAAGCTCACTGAATTTCGCGATCTCGGCTGAGTCGGCGTTCGACAGGTTGTCGGTCATCGTCGCGATGCTACCCGAGCCTTGCGCGCCACAGGCTCACGCGAGCACGCAGCGCCGCCTCGTCGATCGTATTTAGCTCACCTTGTTTCACGACGCGCTCGCCATCGATCCACACGTCGCTTACGCGCTCGCGGCCGGTCACGTGCACGAGATGCGAAACCGGATCGTAGACGGGGGCGTCGTCCAGATGAGACAAATCGACTGCGATCAGGTCCGCCTGCTTCCCGGCTTCAATGGTTCCGATCAGATGATCGAGCGACAGCGCTTTGGCCCCGCCGAGCGTGGCCATGCGCAACGCCGTCGCTGCAGGCATCGCGGCTGCATTACCGGTCGTCAATTTGGCAAGCAGCGAAGCCAGTCTCACTTCCGAGAACAGGTCGAGCCGATTGTTCGACGCGGGACCATCAGTGCCGAGCGCGACGTTGACACCCCGTGCTAGCAATTCGGCGATCGGTGCTGCGCCGCTCGCAAGCTTCATGTTCGACGTGGGGCAATGCACGACGCTGCAGCCTTGACGCGCGAGCAATTCGACATCGACCTGGCTCAAGTGAACGCCGTGCACGGCCACGAAACCCGCGCCGGTGGCGCCGAGCCGGTCGAGTCGCGTCAAAGGCGACTCGCCCGTTGCGCGCATCGCATCGTCGACTTCCTGCTTGGTCTCCTGCACATGGCTTTGGATCGGAATGTCGAGCTGGCGCGAGTAGGTGACGATCTTCTCGAACGTCGCGTCACCGACGGTGTAAGGCGCGTGCGGCGCAAGCATGAAGGTGAGTCGCGGTGCATGCTTGAATGCATCCCGCGCGGCAAGCCCTGCGCGAAGGTAGGCATCGGCATCGCTTGCATACGGAGTGGGAAAGTCGAGCACCGGAAGACCGAGCACCGCGCGCATTCCCGCTGCCTGGTACGCGCGTGCGGAAGCCTCGGGATAGAAGTACATGTCGTTGCAACATGTCGTGCCCCCGCGCAGCATTTCTGCCGCGCCGAGCAACGCTCCGTCGTGCACGAACTCCGGTGAGACGAACTTTGCTTCGCGCGGCCAGATGTGATCCGACAACCACGTCGCCAGCGGCACGTCGTCGGCAATTCCGCGCAACAGCGACATCGCCGCGTGCGTGTGCGCGTTGATCAATCCCGGAAGCAGCGCGTGCTCTTCGAGATCGATCGTCTCGCGCGGCAGATAGTCGCGCTCGGCATCGTCGCGCGCAGCGACCGCCACGACGCGGCCGGCATCGACGAGCACGACGTGATCGGTGAGGACGCCCTCGGGCTCGATCGGAAGAATCCAGCGCGCGCGAAGCGCGAGGTCGACGTGGCGGGTGGTCATCGACGAATGCTAGCCGATGCATCGACCCCAACAAAAAGCCCCGCACTCGGCGGGGCTTTTTTGCAAAGAAAGGCGATGCTTATCAGCGACTCACCCCTTCGCCCTTGACCTCGATTTCCACGCGACGGTTTGGCGCGAGGCAAACAATCAGCTCCTTTAAGCTCTTCTGATTGCAGACCACGCCCGGAACCGGTTGTGTCTTGCCCATGCCGAGCGTTTCGATCCGATCCTTCGGCACGCCGCGGCTCACGAGGTAATCGCGAACGGCGTCGGCGCGACGCTCGGACAGGCGCTGGTTGTATTGCTGCGTGCCGATGCGATCGGTGTGGCCGGTGACCAGCACGAGCTCGAGCTTCGCGACTTGCGGCAGCTTGGCGATGATTTCGTTGTCGATCGCCGCACGGCCATCCGGGCGCAGCACCGCGCGGTCGAAGTCGAACAGCGCCTTGCTCGCCAGCGTGATCTTCTGCACCGCAGGGGCCGCGGGCTTAGGAGCCGGTGCCGGTGCCGGAGCAGGGGCCGGGGCAGGAGCCGGTGCGGGTGTCGGTGCCGCCGGAGCGGGCGCGGGTGCCGGGGCCGGCGCAGCGGGTTTTGGCACGAGATCGGGGTCACACGCGGCGATCGCCATCGCTGGCGACCAGTAACCAGTGCGCCAGCAAAGGCCACCGGCGACGCCGACGGCTCCGTTGTATACGGCGCTTTTTACGACGTTGTTGTCCGGCGCCCCGGTCGCCGAGAGCCAATACGCGCAGTTCTTCGGGTCGCAGGCAGCGACGCCGGGCCGGAACACCTGACCCGCCGCGGCTCTCGGTTGTGCGGCGACGCTACCGGCGAACGCGGCGACAAGTGCGCCTACGACAACACCGGACACGAGACGTCGAGTCATTGTTCCACCCCTTTGGCTTTGGTTTTCAACACGGAATTTGGTTTTGGCGGCGAAGAAAAGGCTTCCTGACGCGGTTCACACGGTTTCTTGTGTATGGGCTTGTCCGAATGCCGCTTCTTGCCTGCGAACTGTTGCACTTTTTTTGACGCCCAGCGTGCCGAATCGGTCGTTCGTTCGCCGACTATAGCACCGCAATCTTGGGCGGGCCAAGAAAGCGTGGAATGCTTGCACCGTCGGCTTTGCGAACTGTCGCGGCAATACAACGCCGTGTTAAAATGCCGTGTTTTCAAGGGCCTTGGTCGTCGAAGGGCCGTGCGTAGCGGGTTGCCGCGCCCGCGTCCGGCCATAAAACCGCACAAGAGACGCGCCGCAACCCCGAAGTTGCCGGTAAACGCCCGTAAAGCTTTCGGCGGTGGCAAGCGGGCACTTTTCCGAAAAGAAAGTCAAAAGATCCCATGGAGCAGTTCGCCAAGGAAACGCTGCCGGTCAGTCTCGAAGCCGAGATGCGCCGCAGCTACCTCGACTACGCGATGAGCGTCATCGTCGGGCGTGCGCTGCCCGATGTCCGCGACGGGTTGAAACCGGTGCACCGGCGCGTGCTGTTCGCGATGCAGGAGGCGAACAACGTTTGGAATCGCCCCTACGTCAAATGCGCCCGCGTCGTTGGCGACGTGATGGGCAAATACCACCCGCACGGCGATACGGCGATTTACGACACACTGGTGCGGATGGCGCAGGATTTTTCGCTGCGCTACCCGTTGATCGACGGCCAGGGCAATTTCGGCTCGGTCGACGGCGACAATCCGGCCGCGATGCGCTATACCGAGTGCCGGCTGCAGCGCATCGCCAACGAGCTCACCGCCGATCTCGACAAGGAAACCGTCGACTTCGTCCCCAATTACGACGGCAAGGAGCAGGAGCCGTCGGTATTGCCGTCGCGCCTGCCCAATCTTCTCGTCAACGGCTCGTCGGGAATTGCGGTCGGCATGGCGACCAACATTCCGCCGCACAACCTGACCGAAACGATCGGCGGATGTCTCGCGCTGCTCGCAAAACCGGACACGAGCGTCGACGAGTTGATGGAATTGATTCCCGCACCGGATTTTCCCACCGCTGGAATCATCTACGGCGTCGAAGGCGTGCGCGAAGGCTATCGGACCGGCCGCGGACGTGTGGTCATTCGCTCGCGCACGCACATCGAGGATCTCGACAAGGGCGGACGCCAGGCGATCATCGTCGACGAGATTCCGTATCAGGTGAACAAGAAGACGCTGCTCGAGCGCATCGCCGAGCTCGTGCGCGAAAAGCGGATCGACGGCATCTCGGATCTTCGCGACGAATCCGATCGTCGCGGCATGCGCGTCGTCATCGAGCTCAAGCGCGGCGAAGTCGCCGACATCGTGCTGAACAACCTTTTCAAGCTGACGCAATTGCAGGACAGCTTCGGCATGAACATGGTGGCGCTCGTCGACGGGCAGCCGCGCCTGCTCAATCTGAAGCAGTTTCTCGAGTTCTTCCTTCTGCACCGTCGCGAGGTCGTTACCCGGCGCACGAAGTTCGAGCTGCGCAAGGCGCGCGAGCGTGGCCACATTCTCGAAGGGCTTGCGGTTGCGCTGTCGAACGTCGATCAGATCATCGCGTTGATCAAGGCGTCGGCAACGCCTCAGGAAGCGAAGAGCGCGCTGATGCAGCGCACGTGGCGCTCGCCGGTCGTCGAGGAGATGCTCGCGCGCGGACTTGCGGAATCGGCGCGACCCGAGGGGCTTCCTGCCGAGTTCGGGCTTGCGGCCAACGGCTATCGGCTGTCGGATGCGCAGGCGCAGGCGATTCTCGATCTGCGCTTGCAACGCCTGACCGGCCTCGAACAGGACAAGATCACCGCCGAATATCGCGAGGTGATGGATCTGATCGTCGATCTCGTCGACATTCTCGCCAAGCCGGAGCGTGTAACCACGATCGTGAAGGATGAGCTGGTCGCGATTCGCGATCAATATGGCGACAAGCGCCGCAGCGAAATCGTGCTGCAGGGTGAGGATTTGTCGATCGAGGATCTGATCACGCCGCAGGACATGGTCGTGACGATGTCGCACGGCGGCTACATGAAAGCGCAGCCGGTCGACGAATATCGCTCGCAAAAGCGTGGCGGCCGCGGCAAGCAGGCGACGTCGACGAAGGAAGACGACTTCATCGACCGCATGTTCATCGCCAACACGCACGACTACATTCTGTGCTTTTCCAATCGCGGTCGTGTGTACTGGCTCAAGGTCTATCACGTTCCGCAAGGCACCCGCAACGCGCGCGGAAAGCCGATCGTCAATCTGGTGCCGCTGATCGAGAACGAGAAGATCACGGCGATCCTGCCGGTGAAGGAATTTTCCGAAGGTCGGTTCGTCTTCATGGCAACCTGCCATGGAACGGTGAAAAAGACGTCGCTCGCCGATTTCTCGCGACCGCGTCCGTCAGGGATCATCGCGGTCGATTTGGCGGATGGCGATCGCCTGATCGGCGTTGCCCTCACTGATGGCGAGCACGACGTCATGCTGTTCAGCTCGGGGGGCAAGGCCGTGCGCTTCGATGAAAAGGACGTGCGGCCGATGGGTCGCAACGCGGCGGGCGTGCGCGGCATGATGCTCGAGAACGGCCAGACGGTGATCTCGATGCTCGTCGCCGAAGACGAGCAGCAGTCGGTGTTGACCGCCACCGAGAATGGCTACGGCAAGCGCACGCCGATCGTCGAATACACGCGCCATGCGCGCGGCACCAAGGGCATGATCGCGATCCAGCAAAGCGAGCGCAACGGCAAGGTGGTCGCCGCCGCGCTCGTGCATCCGGACGACGAAGTGATGCTGATCTCGACCGGTGGAGTGCTGATTCGCACCGAAGTGAAATCGATTCGCGAGATGAGCCGCAGCACGCAGGGCGTGACGCTGATCAATCTCGGCGAAGGCGAGAAGCTCGCCGGCATCGAGCGGGTGGTCGAGCGCGACGAGGTCGACGAAGGCTGATCGAACGTGTCCAATCGAGACGACGAGCTGTCCGGACACCGCGATGCCATCGACCGGCTCGATCTCGAAATCCTCGCGCGCTTGAACGAGCGCGCGCGCCACGCGCAGGCGATCGGTGCGTTGAAAGCGGATCGCGGTGCGCCGGCATGGCGACCGGAGCGCGAGGCGCAAGTGCTTACGCGGCTCGCCAAAGCGAATGCAGGACCGTTGACCAGCGAGCACGTTGCGGGTGTTTTCCGTCAAGTGATGTCGGCATGTCTTGCGCTCGAACAGGTGTCGCGCGTCGCATACCTCGGGCCGGCGGGAACCTACAGTCATGCCGCGGTTGCGCGTCATTTCGGCGGGTTCGTCGAAGCGCTTCCGCAACCGACGATCGACGACGTGTTTCGCGCAGCCGAAAGCGGCCAGACCGACTACGCCGTCGTGCCGGTAGAGAATTCGAGTGAAGGTGCGGTGGGTCGCACGCTCGACCTCGTGTGCACGACGCCACTGTCGATCTGCGGCGAGATCAAGCTTCGCATCCAGCAACAGCTTCTGTCGAACGCCGCTACGCTCGCTGATGTGAAAAAAGTGTATTCGCACGCGCAATCGCTCGCGCAATGCGTGCAGTGGCTTGCGCGGCACATGCCGGGCATTGCGCGGGTGGCGGTCGCGAGTAACGCCGAAGCTGCTCGTCTTGCGGCCGCCGAGCCCGGCGCTGCGGCGATCGCAGGCGAGAATGCCGCGGCCATTTACGGCCTTGCGATATTGGCGCGTCACATCGAGGACGAGCCGAACAACACGACGCGCTTCTGGGTGCTGGGGCGCCAGCAGGTCGCCGCATCGGGGGTCGACGAAACTTCGCTCGTGATGTCGGCGCCGAATCGTCCCGGCGCGCTGTTGCATCTGTTGGAACCGCTCGCAAGGCACGGCGTGTCGATGACGCGCTTCGAGTCGCGACCTGCGCGCACCGGCCTTTGGGAATACTTGTTCTTCGTCGATTTCGCCGGTCACCGCGACGATCCGAAAGTGGCGGCCGCCCTTGGGGAGCTATCGCAGCGTGCACCATTCTTGAAGCTCCTGGGCTCGTACCCGGCGGGTCAGGCATGAACGATCAACGCACGCCGCTCGCACCTGATCATGTGCGCCGCATCAGTCGCTATGTTGCGGGCAAGCCCACCGACGAGCTCGCGCGCGAGCTGGGCTTCGATCCGGCAACCATCGTCAAGCTTGCGAGTAACGAAAATCCGCGCGGGCCGGGCCCGCGCGTGCGCGCCGCGATTGCGAATGCCGTCAACGAGCTTTCGCGCTATCCCGACTCGAATGGTTTCGTCCTGAAGGACGCGCTCGCCAAACGTCTCCATGTCGCTTCCGATCAGATCGTCCTCGGCAACGGCAGCAATGACATCCTCGAGCTCGTGACGCTCGCGTTCCTGCAACCGGGCGACGAAGCGGTGTATGCGCAGCATGCGTTCATCGTGTATCCGCTCGCTACGCAAGCGCGTGGCGCGCGAGGCATCGAAGTGCCTGCGAAAAAGTTGGCTCATGACCTCGACGCGATGCGTGCCGCGATAACACCGCGAACCCGTGTCGTCTTCATCGCCAATCCGAACAATCCAACCGGCACCTGGATCACGCCGGACGACTTGCACGCGTTTGTCGAGAGCATCCCACCGAACATCGTCGTCGTCATCGACGAGGCATACAACGAGTATCTGGCGCCGAGCCTGCGCGCGCAGTCGATCGCGTGGTTGGCGACGCATCGCAATCTCGTCGTGTCGCGAACTTTTTCGAAGGCATACGGCCTCGCTTCGCTACGCGTGGGCTATGGCGTGATGCACGTCGACCTGGCCGACCTTCTGAATCGCGTTCGTCAACCGTTCAACGTCAATGCGATCGCACAGGTTGCAGCACTCGCAGCGCTCGACGACGATCGCTATGTCGAAGAGAGCCGCGAGCTGAATGCGCGCGGGTACGCACAATTGACCGAGAGGCTCGGCGCGCTCGACGTGCGCTTCGTTCCCTCACACGGAAACTTCTTGCTGGTCGACGTCGGTGACGGCGCGCGCGCCAATCAGGAGCTTCTGCAACGCGGTGTCATCGTACGTCCGGTCGCCAATTACGGACTTCCTGAATACGTGCGAGTCACCATCGGCCTGCCCGATGAGAACACGCGGTTCCTGGACGCGCTCGCCGAAGCATTGGGCAAAGATCGACAGCAGTGACAATCAGTAAGCTCGTCGTCATCGGGGTCGGATTGATCGGCGGCTCGGCGGCGCTCGCGCTGCGGCGAAATACGCATGTGCGCGAAGTGATCGGCGTCGGACGCACGTGCGGCAATCTCGAACATGCGCTGGGACAGGGCATCGTCGATCGCGCGTACACGCTGCACGAGCGTTGGCAGGACGAGCTCGGGGACGCGGATCTGGTGCTCGTGGCAACGCCGGTCGCTCAATGTGCGGCGCTCTTCGAAGTGATGCGCGCGCGACTCGGTCCGCGAAGCGTCGTGACCGACGCGGGAAGCACGAAGCAGGATGTCGTCAAGGCCGCTTCCGAACTGGGCGACGCGTTGTCGCGTTTCGTTCCCGCGCATCCGATCGCAGGCACCGAGCAGTCGGGATCGGCCGCTGCCTTCGCCGAGCTTTTCGAGGAGCGAACGGTCATCCTGACGCCGCTCCCCGAAACCGACCAAGCGGCGATCGCGTGCGTCCGCAATTTCTGGGAAGCCTGCGGCGCTGTCGTCGTGACGCTCGATGCGCACGCACACGATCGGATTTTCGCAGCCGTTTCGCACTTACCGCACTTGTTGGCTGCGACCTACATTGCCGCACTCGCGGAACACGCCGAATGCGAAAAGATGATGGCACTGGCTGGCACCGGGTTTCGTGATTTCACGCGCATCGCGGCCGCTTCGCCGGAAATGTGGCGCGACATTCTGCTGGCCAATCGCAACGCGCTGCACTCCGAGATCACAGCTTTTCGCGCATCCCTCGATCGCGTCGAGGCGGCGCTGCGATCCGGCGATGCCGAAGCGGTGCGACAGTTTCTCGCGTGCGCGGCAGAAGTGCGTCGCAATTTCGACCGCTCGCGTGAGACGCCATGACCGCACAGCGTCCGCATGATGCACTGGTGATTGCGCCGATCGCTGCCGCGAAAGGTTCGATTGCATTGCCGGGCAGCAAGAGCATCAGCAATCGTGCGCTGCTTTTAGCGGCGCTGGCCAGCGGCACGACGACGCTTGCCTCGCTGCTCGATGCCGACGACATCACGCACATGCGCAACGCGCTGGCCACGCTTGGCGTCGGGCTCGAGCCACGATCGAGACAGGGCGAGCTCGCCGTGCACGGTTGCAGTGGCCGCATTCCCAACCACGCCGCCGATCTCTTTCTCGGCAATGCAGGCACCGCGGTCCGCCCATTGACTGCGGTGCTGGCGATTGCGGGGGGCGACTACACGATCAGTGGAACGTCGCGCATGCATGAGCGGCCGATCGGTGATCTCGTCGATCCTTTGCTCGCACTCGGCTGCGACATCCGCTATCTCGGCGCGCGCGGCTTTCCTCCTCTGGCGATCGGACGCGGACAGGCACGCGCCGGCGTTCCTGTCTCCATTCGGGGCGACGTGTCGAGCCAATTTCTGACCGGCCTCTTGATGGCGCTGCCGGTGGCGCGCGACGCCGATCGCTTGTCGACAACGGTGCGACTCACCACATCGCTCGTGTCGCGTCCCTACGTCGACATCACGCGCAAACTGATGCATCGATTCGGCGTCGACGTGGCAACTCCTGACGCCGACACGTTCGTTGTTCCGGCGGGCGCGCGCTATTCGTCACCAGGAACGCTCGTCGTCGAGGGTGATGCGTCGGCCGCATCGTACTTTCTCGCCGCGGGCGTGATCGGTGGCGGACCGGTGCGTGTCAACGGCGTCGGTCGCCATTCGATCCAGGGCGACGTCGAGTTCGCTGCAATTCTGGGGAAGCTCGGCGCGGACGTTCGCTACGGCGAGGACTGGATCGAAACGCGTGCGAGCGGACGTCTGGCGGGCGGCGAGATCGATTGCACGGCGATTCCCGATGCCGCGATGACGCTCGCGGTGCTCGCACTGTTTGCGAAGGATGCGATCACGTTGCGTGGCATCGGAAGCTGGCGCGTGAAAGAAACGGATCGCATCGCCGCGATGGCCGCCGAGCTTGCGAAGCTCGGCGCGACCGTGGATGCCGGTCCTTCGCATTTGCGCATCTTTCCGCCTCCGGCGTTGCGCGCTGCGACGATCGACACCTACGACGATCATCGGATGGCGATGTGTTTTGCGCTCGCGGCATTGGGCGGGGTTTCGATCACCATTCGCGATCCGGCGTGCGTCGCCAAGACATTCCCCGAATACTTCGCGGTGCTGGAGCAAATCACCGGCGTGCACGCGGCCTACGTGCATGCGTGATGTTCCGGTTATCGCCATCGACGGACCAGCCGCGTCGGGCAAGGGCACGCTCGCGCAGCGCGTCGCCGCCACGCTTGGCTTTCACTATCTCGAAAGCGGCGCTCTGTATCGATTGGTCGCGCTGAAGGTCTTGCAAGAAGCGGTCGACCCGGATAGCGAGCGCGATGTCGCGAACATCGCAACGGCATTGGATATCGCGTTTGACGGCGATCGCGTGCTGCTCGACGGTTCCGATGTCACGCATGCGCTGCGCAGCGAAGCGGTCTCGAGCGCCGCCTCGCGCGTGGCCGTGCATCCCGCGGTACGCGCGGCGCTTCTCGAGCGCCAGCGCCGCTTCCGCCGCAGCCCGGGGCTCGTGGCCGACGGCCGCGACATGGGCAGCGTGGTCTTCCCGGATGCGCCGCTGAAGGTCTTCGTGACGGCCAGCGCGGACGTGCGCGCGGCAAGGCGCCAGCGCCAGTTGGCGAAAAACGGAATTGATGTTAATATTCAAAGTCTTTTGCTCGATATCCAGCAGCGTGACGAACGCGACAGCAAGCGGGCGGTGGCACCGCTCAAAGCTGCGCCGGATGCGCTGATCCTGGATACGACGAATTTGACGATCGAGGAGAGCGTCGCGGCGGTGCTGACCCGGGTGCGGGACAGCGGCCTTGCTTAAGACGAGCCATCGCTCGAACGCAATGCGTAACAAACGCTCGCGCCCTCGTGAAGACGAAGGCGCTTGGCTTCAAGGCCCGCGCGCCTGATGCTTAGCCGGCATGTCGCGCGGGATTTTTACGAACTGCCCGCGCAGCGCGAGAAACAGGGTTCTCGTGCGACGCGGCCCACAAACTTCGTCATAGGAACCTGAACCCTCATGGCCGTATCGCAGCTTTCACCACAAACCAACAACATTGCCGCGAGCGAGAATTTCGCGGCGCTCTTCGAAGAATCGCTTTCGCGCCAGGAAATGCGCCAGGGCGAGCTCATCACCGCCGAAGTGACGCGCGTCGATTTCAACGTGGTCGTCGTCAACGCGGGACTCAAGTCCGAGTCGTTCATTCCGATCGAGGAATTCAAGAACGATCAGGGCGAAGTCGAAGTCAAGGAAGGCGACTTCGTCACCGTTGCGATCGAGTCGATCGAAGACGGCTATGGCACCACGCGCTTGTCGCGCGACAAGGCCAAGCGTCTCAAAGCCTGGCACGACCTCGAGCAGTCGATGGAGCAGGGCTCGGTCGTATCGGGACTGGTGACCAGCAAGGTGAAAGGCGGCCTCACCGTGATGATCAACGGCATCCGCGCATTCCTGCCCGGCTCGCTCGTCGACATCCGTCCGGTCAAAGACACCTCCCCGTTCGAGAACAAGTCGCTCGAATTCAAGGTTATCAAGCTCGATCGCAAGCGCAACAACGTCGTCGTGTCGCGGCGCGCTGTGCTCGAGGAAAGCCTGGGCGAAGAGCGCGAGAAGCTTTTGTCGACGCTCTCCGAAGGCGCAACGGTCAAAGGCATCGTCAAGAACATCACCGATTACGGCGCGTTCGTCGATTTGGGTGGTATCGATGGATTGCTGCACATCACCGATCTTGCGTGGCGGCGCGTCAAGCATCCGTCCGAAGTGCTTGCGGTTGGCGACGAAGTCACTGCGAAGGTGTTGAAGTTCGATCAGGAAAAGAATCGCGTCTCGCTGGGGCTCAAGCAGCTGGGTGAAGATCCCTGGGTCGGCTTGTCGCGGCGCTATCCGCCGGGCACGCGCTTGTTCGGCAAGGTCACCAACATCACCGATTACGGCGCGTTCGTCGAAATCGAATCGGGCATCGAAGGCCTGGTGCACGTCTCCGAAATGGACTGGACGAACAAGAACATTCATCCGACCAAGGTCGTGCAGCTCGGCGACGAAGTCGAGGTGATGATTCTCGAAATCGACGAGGAGCGCCGGCGCATCTCGCTCGGCATGAAGCAGTGCATGCCGAACCCGTGGGAAGAGTTCGCGATGAACCACAAGAAGTGCGATCGCGTGAAGGGCTCGATCAAATCGATCACCGACTTCGGCGTGTTCGTCGGCCTGCCTGGGGCGATCGATGGACTCGTGCATCTATCCGATCTTTCGTGGACCGCTGCGCCCGAAACGGCGGTGCGCGACTACAAGAAGGGTCAGGAAGTCGAAGCGGTCGTGCTCGCGATCGACGTCGAGCGCGAGCGCATCTCGCTTGGAATGAAGCAGCTCGAGGGTGACCCGTTCACGAATTTCGTCGCGGCGCATGACAAGGGCAGTGTTGTCACGGGAACGGTGAAGAGTCTCGACGGCAAGGGTGCTGTCATCGACCTCATCCCGGGCGAGGTCGACGGGTATTTGCGTGCCTCCGAAGTCGCGCGCGATCGCGTCGAGGACATCCGCTCGCACTTGAAGGAAGGCGACAAGGTCTCGGCAATGATCATCAACATCGATCGCAAGAACCGCTCGATCAACCTGTCGATCAAGGCGAAGGATTCCGCCGACGAAAGCGAGGCGATCCAGTCGATGAAGGCCGATACGGCGGGTGTCACCAGCGGGACGACGAATCTTGGAGCGTTGTTGAAGGCGAAGCTCGACAAGGGCAACGGCTGAAACGCGCGTGTTTTCTCTCGAGGGGTCGCCCGTGAACAACGCGATGACCAAATCGGAGTTGATCGACCGGCTTGCGGCGCAGTTCCCGCAGCTGGTCGCCAAGGACGCGGAGCTCGCGGTCAAGATGATTCTCGATGCGATGGCCGAAAGCCTCGCGAAGGGCGAGCGCATCGAGATCCGCGGCTTTGGCAGCTTTGGCCTCAACTATCGACCGCCGCGAACCGGTCGCAATCCCAAGTCGGGGGAGAAGGTGCAGGTCCCGCAAAAGCACGTGCCGCACTTCAAGGCGGGCAAGGAGTTGCGGGAGCGCGTTGATTTCAAGAAGTCCGGCGGGCTCGGCGTCGAAACTTGAAGGCGCGCGTGGTCGAGCCGAATTCGACGCGGGACGAACGGCGCACAACGCGAGCGCGATGACCGCGCTGCGCTTCATCGTCGCCGCGATCGTGTTCATCGCGCTCACGTTGCTCGCGCTTGCGAACACGGAGCCGGTCACGCTGCGTTTGTTCAACGTCGCCTCGACCGACAGTCCGCTCGCGTTTGTCGTGTTCGTCGCGTTTGCGTGCGGGGTGGGAACGGGACTCGTTGCCGGGGCTGCCCGTTCGGCGCGACTCAACCGCCAATTGATGCGCATGCGAAACGAGCGCCGCGCGGCGCGCGAGCCGGGGCCGCATGGCGCCGGCCCGGTGTCGTATACGCCGTCGCAGCCGCCGGCGGACGCGCTGTAGGGAATCGGAACACTAAGCGTGGACCTCGAGCCGTGGTGGCTGCTCGCGATCCCGGTGCTGTTCTTCGCACTCGGTTGGATCGCGGCGCGTATCGACATCAAGCACCTGCTGACCGAATCGCGTGCGCTGCCGCTGTCGTATTTTCGCGGGCTCAATTTTCTGCTGAACGAGCAGCCCGACAAGGCGATCGAGTCGTTCATCGAGGTCGTCAAAATCGATCCGCAGACGATCGACTTGCATTTTGCGTTGGGCAGTCTATTTCGTCGCCAGGGCGAAATCGATCGTGCGATACGCATGCATCAGAACCTGCTCGACCGCCCCGACTTGCCGAAAGACCGGCGCGAGTCCGCGACGTTCGAGCTTGCGCAGGACTTTCATCGGGCAGGGTTGCTCGATCGCGCCGAAGATCTGTTCGTCAAACTCGACGGCACCACGTACGAGCACGCGGCACAAGGCTTCCTGCTTTCGATCTACGAGACCGAAAAGGACTGGCAAAAAGCGATCGCGATCACGCGCCGCATGGAAGCGGTCAGCAAGTCTCCGCACTACAAGGAGATTGCGCACTACCATTGCGAGCTTGCGCAAACGGCGCTGCTTCGTTCCGATTTCGCAACGGCGGCGAGCCAGATCGATCTTGCGATTGCCGAATATCGCGCCTGTACGCGCGCTACGATGCTCGCCGGCGATGTTCACGGCCAACAGGGTCATTGGCCCGCCGCGCTCGCAACGTGGGCGCGCGTGGAAACGCAGAATCCGCAATTCCTGGCACTCGTCGCCGAGCGTGTTGCAGCGGCGTACGAGAAATCGGGCGAAGCCGCACAAGGTCTACGCGTGCTCGCGAACTGGCAGGCGAATTACCCCTCGCTCGACATCATGAATGCGTTGTTCTCGCTGACACTGGCGCACGAGGGAGCGCCAGCCGCAGTCGACCTCGTAAAGGCGGAGCTCGCGAAAACCCCCACGCTCCTGGGACTCGACCGGCTGCTCGAAGCACAGTTGATCGCAGCGCCGCCGGAACGCCGGCGCGACCTGGAGCTCGTCAAGGGACTCGTTGGCCAGCACATCAAGCGCCTCGGCATGTACCGGTGTGAGCAGTGCGGTTTTCGCGCGCGGCAGTATTACTGGCGCTGTCCCGGTTGCCAGAAGTGGGAAACGTATTCGCCGCGACGGACCGAAGCCGCGGAGTTCATATGAAGACGCGCATCATCGTCGCGCTGGATTATTCCGAGAAACGCGATGCGCTCGCGCTCGTCGAGTCGCTCGATCCGTCGTCGTGCGCGCTCAAGATCGGCAACGAGCTTTTCACCGCGGCGGGGCCGACGTTGGTGCGCGACTGCGTCGGACGTGGCTTTCGCGTATTCCTCGATTTGAAATATCACGACATCCCCAACACGGTTACGAGCGCGTGTGCTGCTGCGACGCGTCTTGGCGTGTGGATGATGACCGTGCATGCGGCCGGTGGCGCAGCGATGCTGTCCGCGGCGCGCGACGCTGTTACACGCACATCGCAAGAGTCGGAACGGCCGGCGCCGCTTCTGATTGCCGTTACCGTGCTCACCAGCCTTGCCGCGCAGGATTTGAACGCGATCGGCGTCAATGACACACCGGATCGCGCCGCTGCAAGGCTTGCGCGACTGGCGCAAGCGAACGCAATCGACGGCGTGGTGTGCTCGGCGCTCGAAGCGGCGATGCTTCGTGAGCAATTGGGAAGCGGTTTCACGCTCGTCACACCGGGCATACGCCTTGCCGATGGGACCGCCGATGATCAGGAACGCATAGCGACGCCGGAAGCTGCGATTCGAGCAGGCGCCGACTATCTTGTCATCGGACGTCCGATCACGCGCGCTTCCGATCCGCGCGCCACGCTCGCCGCCATTCGGCGCTCGATCGGAGAGATCGCTTGAAGGTCACGATCATCGGGACCGGTTACGTCGGTCTTGTCACGGGAACCTGCCTCGCCGAAGTCGGCAACGACGTGCTTTGCCTCGACATCGATCGCGACAAGATCGCGATGCTGAATCGCGGCGAAGTTCCGATCCACGAACCGGGTCTCGCCCCGTTGATCGAGCGCAACGTTGCTGCCAAGCGACTGCGATTCACGACCGATATCGACGCGGCGGTCGCGCACGGCACGCTGCAGTTCATCGCGGTGGGCACGCCGCCGGGGGAGGACGGTTCCGCTGACATGCAACACGTGCTGGACGCGGCGCGCGATATCGGGCGTCGCATGAGCGAATGGAAAACGATCGTCGACAAATCGACGGTGCCGGTTGGCACAGCGGACCGGGTGCGCGCAGCCATCGCAGCGGAACTCGCGACGCGAGGCGCTGCGATTCCATTTGCGGTGGCGAGCAATCCGGAATTCTTGAAGGAGGGCGCGGCCGTCGAGGACTTCATGAAACCCGATCGCATCATCGTCGGTGCCGACGACGAGCGCGCGATCGCCGCATTGCGCGCCGTCTACGCTCCGTTCCAGCGCAATCGCGAGCGCCTTCTGGTGATGGACGTGCGCTCCGCCGAGCTCACCAAGTACGCCGCGAATGCGATGCTTGCGACTCGCATTTCGTTCATGAACGAGCTCGCGAATCTCGCCGACGCGCTCGACGCTGATATCGAGATGGTGCGCCAGGGCATCGGCAGTGATCCGCGCATCGGCTGGCATTTTCTCTATCCGGGCGTTGGATACGGAGGAAGCTGTTTTCCGAAGGATGTGAAAGCCCTTCAGCACACGGCGCAAAGCGAAGGCGTGCCATTCCGCGTGCTCGCCGCGGTCGAGCACGCGAACGACGTGCAAAAGCGCGTGCTGGTGGACAAGATCGCAGCGCGGCTTGGGCAGGATCTGTCCCAGCGTTGCCTTGCAGTCTGGGGGCTTGCATTCAAGCCCAATACCGACGACATGCGCGAAGCTGCGTCGCTCACGATACTCGACGAGCTCGCGCGGCGCGGTGCACGCATCGTTGCCTACGATCCGGTT
>DATLOI010000072.1:0-6751 GCA_035536295.1 Casimicrobiaceae bacterium | reverse complement strand
CATGTGGTCGCTCGATTGGCTGGGTCGGTGCCCTTGCGGTTTTCTTCGCCCACGCGCTTGCTGGTTTGATCAGCGAGGATGAACAGGTCAGGCGCGCTGTATCCGTAGCAATGGCAATCGCCGCCTGGTTCGTGATCTTGCCGCTTAGCGTGACCTCGCTGACCACCGGACTGGTACAGGCACTCGGCACCGCCTGGGGTGTGTTTCGTCACTACTGGATTGTCATCAAGCTGTTCTTGACCGCGGTAGCGACGATCGTGCTGTTGCTCAAATTGACCCCGATCAGTGCGCTCGCCGACGCGGCGTTACGGGGACCGATCTCAACGGCGAGTCACGGGGACCCGCAGGTGGCGCTACTGGTCCATGCCGGCGGTGGACTGTTAATGCTGCTGGCCGCAACCCTACTGGCGATCTACAAACCGCACGGACTTACTCGTTACGGCGCTCTGAAGCAGTTGGAAACGGCTGGACCGGCAGCGCCGGATCGGAAGATGCCGCGATGGGTGACGATTGCGGTTTCCTTCGTTGTCATCTTGATCGTGCTGATCGCGGCGATGTTGCTCGCAGGCACGCATGGTGCTCGTTCTTAATCCTAGGATTTCGGAAGCGTGTAAACCGATCGATGGCGACCGAAGACACGAACCACGCACCAAGCCATCGGCACGTACATCAAGACAAGGCGCACGCGCAAGCGCATGCCGCCGGGACGTCTCTGAATCGCCTGGCCTTCACGGCAACCGCGCATTGCTTGTCTGGTTGCGCGATCGGTGAGGTCCTAGGATTGGTCATCGGAACGGTGCTCGGCTGGGGCAACGGTCCGACGATCGCCCTTGCTGTGGTCCTCGCGTTCGTCTTCGGTTATGCGTTCACGATGTTTCCGCTGCTCAAGGCGGGATTGGCTTTCAGCGCCGTCGTGAAGCTCGCGTTAGCGGCGGACAGCGTTTCCATTCTGATCATGGAAATTGTCGACAACGCGATCATGCTTGCCATTCCCGGCGCCATGGATGCCGGCCTCGACACGGCGTTGTTCTGGATGAGTCTGGCCCTGGCGCTGCTGGTCGCGGGAGCAGCGGCATTTCCGGTCAATCGCTGGCTGATCGCACGCGGAAAAGGCCACGCGGTGGTTCTTCGGCACCATCATCACTGAACGAACAAGTAACGTGCCGGGTATTTGCTGCCCCAGTCCTAGTCGCGCAACTTGGTAAAGGAGGCTCGAGATGAATTCGGCAGTGCTGATCGGTTGCTTCGTGTCCGCTGCGATGATCGGTAGCGCCATCGCTGCGCGTAGCGAGTCACCTCATGCAGGTGAGGAATCGCGGCCGATCAAGGCCCTTTCCACCGACGATGTAGAGGCGTACCTCGCCGGCAAGGGCATGGGGCTCGCAAAAGCCGCCGAGTTGAATGGCTATCCCGGTCCTTTGCATGTGCTTGCTCTTTCATCCGAGCTCGCACTTACGGCCGATCAAAAACAACGAACCGAATCGCTATTTGCGGCCATGGAATCAAAGGCGATTGCGGCGGGACGACGGCTGGTCGACGAAGAGCGAAAATTGGACCGACTGTTCGCATCGAAGACGATTGATCGGCGGTCGCTCGAACGTTCGTTGAAACGAATTGGCGAGCTTCAAGCGGAGGTGCGCCGGGTGCATCTGGAAACCCACTTGGCTCAAATCAGAATCTTGTCGCCAGCGCAGGTCTCGAGTTACATGGCACTGCGTGGGTACTCAAACCCGATGCGAACCGAGGGGCATTTCGGACACAAGCACTGAAGCGACCGGCGCGAGCGTTCCCATAGCGTGAACAGGCCCTTAGTTCAAGGCAAAATCAATCCCGCAACGACACGCCGTCCTTCAGCGGCAACGATGTTGAACGTGCGCGCCGCCGCACTCGTATCCATGATCTCGACGCCGATACGTGAATCCGTCAGCGCGCGATAAAGCCGCGGATGGGGAAAGCGCTGTTTCGCGCCGGTGCCCACGAGCGCGATTTCAGGCGCAAGCGCCAGGATTGCCTCGAAATCCGACTCGGTGAGCGACTCGAACGAGCTCGCCCACGTCGAGATCACCCGCTCGGGTGAGAGCACGAAGCTCGCTCGGTATTCGTCGGCGTTGACGCGCACCCAGCCGGGACCGGTGCCCGTAACAGTGTTGCCTTCCGTGCGCGAAAGATGGAATTTCATGATGAAGGGAGCGGGTTTGCATTGCGATAAGCGTGCCGCTTCGCTACGATTGTAGCTTCCACATTGGGCTCGTCGCTCGGACGGTTCCGGGCGCCTACGACGAAAATGCCAAACGCTCCCCGCGCGGAATTTCCGCGTCTGTCGCGCCTCCCCCCGTACGTTTTCTCGGTGACCGCCGAGCTGAAGCTCGCCGCGCGTCGCCGTGGCGAGGACGTGATCGATTTCGGCATGGGCAATCCCGACGGCGCGACGCCGCCGCACATCGTCGACAAACTCATCGAAACCGTGCGTCGGCCGGATACGCACGGCTACTCGCAGAGCAAGGGCATTCCGCGGCTTCGTCGCGCGATTGCGCATTGGTACGCGCGCCGCTTCGGCGTCGAGCTCGACAGCGAGCATGAGACGATCGTCACGATCGGAAGCAAGGAAGGCATCGCGCATCTGGCGCTCGCCACGTTGGGACAGGGCGATTCGGTGCTCGTGCCGAATCCCTCTTATCCGATTCACATCTATGGTCCGGTGATTGCGGGAGCGGATATTCGGCATGTGCCGATGACGCCGGGCATCGATTTCGTTCGCGCCGCAGGGCCGCCCCAAGGCGCGAATTGCTCCCCCTCGGGGGGCAGCGCAGCGGCCGACGCCGCAAGCGTGGGGGACCATTTCCTCCGGGAGCTCGAGCAGACGATTCATCTTTCGTACCCGAAGCCCAAGCTATTGATCGTCAACTTTCCCGCCAATCCGACCGCGCAATGCGTGGAGCTGCCTTTCTTCGAAAAGCTCGTTGCGCTCGCGCGTGAATACGGCATCTGGATCGTGCACGACTTCGCCTATGCCGACATCGTGTTCGACAACTGGAAAGCGCCGTCGATATTGCAAGTGGCGGGCGCGCGTGAGGTCGCCGTCGAGTTTTTCACGATGTCGAAAAGCTACAACATGGCCGGCTGGCGCGTCGGCTTCATGGCGGGCAATCGCGATCTCGTCGCCGCACTCGCGCGCATCAAGGGCTATCACGATTACGGCACGTTCACGCCCATTCAGGTCGCTGCAATTCACGCGCTCGAAGGACCGCAGGATTGCGTCGCCGACATCGCGCTTCGTTACCAGAAGCGGCGCGATGTGCTATGCAAGGGATTGCGCGAAGCGGGTTGGAATGTCGAGATACCGAAAGCGTCCATGTATGTGTGGGCGAGAATTCCCGAACCGTATCGCGCGATGGGCTCGCTCGACTTCACCAAGAAACTGTTGTCGGACGCGAAAGTTTCGGTTTCACCCGGAATCGGCTTCGGCGAGTTCGGCGACGGACACGTACGCTTTGCATTGATCGAAAACGAGTCGCGCATTCGACAGGCGGTACGCGGAATGAAGGAAATGATTCGAAGAGACGGGCTTTTGACGCCCGCGGCGGCTGCATGAGTACGCTAAGGCCGATCAAGAAGTCGAGCAAGCTCGCCAACGTCTGCTACGACATTCGCGGGCCGGTGCTCGAGCACGCGAAGCTGATGGAAGAGGAAGGGCATCGCATCATCAAGCTCAACATCGGCAACCTTGCGTCGTTCGGATTCGACACACCCGACGAGGTTCGTCACGACGTGATCGTGAATCTCCCGCAGGCCTCGGGATATTCGGACAGCAGGGGATTGTTCGCTGCGCGCAAGGCGATCATGCAGTACACGCAGAGCAAGGGAATTGCAGGCGTCGAGCTCGACGACATTCTGATCGGCAACGGCGTGTCGGAGCTGATCGTCATGGCGATGCAGGGTTTGCTCGACGACGGTGACGAAGTGCTGGTGCCGGCGCCCGATTACCCGCTGTGGACCGCGGCCGTGAGTCTCGCCGGAGGTCGCGCGCGACACTACATGTGCGATGAAGGCGCGGACTGGCTGCCCGATCTTGCCGACGTTCGCGCCAAAATCGGCCCGCGCACGCGAGGGATCGTCGTCATCAATCCCAACAATCCGACCGGCGCGCTCTATCCGGTCGAAGTCTTGCGCGAAATCGTCGACATCGCGCGCGAGCATCAGCTCATCGTGCTGTCCGACGAGATCTACGACAAGACGCTCTACGATGGCGCAACGCACACCTCGATCGCCTCCCTCGCCGACGACATCTTGTTCGTCACGTTCAACGGGCTATCGAAGAACTATCGTGCCTGCGGCTATCGGAGCGGATGGATGGTGCTCTCGGGCGAAAAAAGCCATGCGCGCGACTATGTCGAGGGGCTCACGATTCTGGCGTCGATGCGTTTGTGCGCGAATGTGCCGGGACAGTTCGCGATCCAGACCGCGCTGGGCGGCTACCAGAGCATCAATGATCTGGTCGCGCCTGCTGGTCGTCTCGCACGGCAACGTGATCTCGCGTTCGACATGATGACGTCGATTCCGGGCGTCAGTTGCGTCAAGCCCAAGGCGGCGCTTTATCTCTTTCCGCGGCTGGATGCGAAACGCTATCCGATCGCCGACGACCAGAAGTTCGTGCTCGAGCTTTTGCAACAGGAAAAGGTGCTCGTCGTGCAGGGGACCGGTTTCAACTGGCCGCACACCGATCACTTGCGGCTCGTGTTCTTGCCGAACAGCGACGATTTGGCCGAAGCGATGGGCCGGATTGCACACTTTCTCGATCATTACCGGCGCCGCCACGCGACATGAAGGCGATCAACGTGGGCTTGCTCGGATTTGGCACCGTCGGCCGCGGCGCGTGGGATGTCTTGCGTCGCAATCAGGAAGAGATTCAGCGCCGCGCGGGCCGGCCGATCGTAATCAACTGGATCGCAACGCGTACGCTCGATCGCGCGCGCGAGCCGACACGCGGCATCAAGGGTGTCAATTTGACCAACGATCCCGCGATCGTCGTGCGTCATCCCGAAGTCGACATCGTTTGCGAGCTGATCGGTGGCATCGAGCCGGCGCGAACACTGGTGCTCGACGCAATCGCGCACGACAAGCACGTCGTCACGGCGAACAAGGCGCTGCTCGCGCACCATGGCACCGAGATCTTCGCGGCTGCGCACAAGCAGGGCGTGATGGTCGCGTTCGAGGCGTCGGTCGCGGGCGGCATTCCGATCATCAAGGCGCTACGCGAAGGCCTCACGGCGAATCGCATCGAATGGATCGCCGGCATCATCAACGGCACATCGAATTTCATATTGTCGGAGATGCGCTCGCGCGGCGCGTCGTTCGCCGATGTGCTCGCCGAAGCGCAGGCACGCGGCTACGCGGAAGCCGATCCCACGTTCGACGTCGAAGGCATTGATGCCGCGCACAAGCTCGCGATCATGTCGGCGATCGCGTTCGGCGTTCCGATGCAGTTCGACAAGGCCTACGCCGAGGGCATCACGAAGCTGTCGAGCGAAGACATTCGGTACGCGGAAGAATTGGGCTATCGCATCAAGCTGCTCGGCATCACGCGACGCGCGCAAGGCGGGATCGAGCTTCGCGTGCATCCCACGCTCGTTCCCGCCAAACGCTTGATCGCGAACGTCGAAGGCGCGATGAACGCCGTGCTCGTCAAAGGCGACGCGGTTGGGGCGACGCTCTACTACGGCCCCGGTGCAGGCGCGGAACCCACGGCGAGTGCAATCATTGCCGACCTCGTCGATGTCACGCGCATGCACACGGCCGATCCCGAGCATCGCGTTCCGCATCTCGCATTCCAGCCCGACAAGCTGTCGACCGATCCGTTCTTGCCGATGGGCGACGTGGCGACGAGCTACTACCTTCGCATGCGCGTCGAGGACAAGCCTGGTGTGCTTGCCGATATTGCCCGCATCCTCGCCGATCGCGACATCTCGATCGACGCGATGATTCAAAAGGAGCCACCCGAAGGCGAAGCGCAGACCGACATCATTCTTCTCACGCATCTTTCGGTCGAACGGGAAGTCATCGCCGCGATCGCCGCCATCGAAGCGTTGCCGACCGTCGAAGGCAAGGTCGTTCGCATCCGCCTCGAAAGCCTGCAGTGATGAATTACGTATCCACGCGCGGGCGCATGACCGCGGCGCACGCGGCTTCGCCATTCAGCACGATTTTGCTCGAAGGACTCGCGGTCGATGGTGGCCTCGCAGTGCCTGAGCGCTACCCGCGTTTTGCGGTCACCGATTTAGCGCGCTTGCGTGCGCTCGACTATCGCGCGCTGGCGTTCGAAATCCTTTCACGCTTTTGCGACGACATTCCTGCGTCCGACCTGGCACGCCTGATCGACGCAACCTATACGCGCGACACGTTTGGCAGCGACGAGATCGCGCCGTTAACCACACTCGAGCCGGGCCTTCATCTATTGCATTTGTCGAACGGCCCCACGCTCGCATTCAAGGACATCGCGCTGCAGCTTCTCGGGCGGCTCTTCGAATACGTTCTTGCACGCGATCATCGGACGACGAACATTCTCGGGGCCACGTCGGGCGACACCGGCTCGTCGGCCCAGCACGCGATGCTCGGCAAGAGGGGCATCGCCGTGTTCATGCTCTCGCCGCACCGGCGCATGAGCCCTTTCCAGCAGGCGCAGATGTATTCGCTGCTCGAGCCCGCGATCCACAACCTCGCGATCGAAGGCACGTTCGATGATTGCCAGGACATC
>DATLOI010000071.1:0-16961 GCA_035536295.1 Casimicrobiaceae bacterium | reverse complement strand
CACTACGGCCGCTCACGCTCAACGGACGAACACCATGAAGATCCGTCTGACGATCGATGGAAAAGCGATAGCCGCAACATTGACCGACAACCCCGCCGCCCGTGCGTTCGCAGCGCAACTGCCGCTGACGCTGGACATGAGCGATCTCAACGGCAACGAGAAGCACGCCGATCTGCCGAAAGCGCTGCCCGCGAATGCGAGCCGACCGGGGACGATCCGCAATGGTGATCTTATGCTGTATGGCACGAACACCCTGGTTGTGTTCTATTTGGCGTTCGACTCGTCGTACTCTTACACCCGCCTCGGTCGCGTGGACGACCCCGCTGGCCTGGCCCAGGCGCTCGGCCCGCGTGGTGTACGGGTGGTGTTTTCCAAGGATTAGTTTTCCGATCCCTTGATGCTCGAGCGTTCCACCAACCGATAAAGGACCCACTCATGGTACGGGCAGTATCGATCTTGTTCCTAATGCAAAGCGTCGCGTTCACCTCGTACGCGCAGACCGCGGTTCAGCAGGCGCCGCAGACGCAAGCGCCCGCAGCGCCGACGAAAGAGCTGCGTCCACCGGACGTGATCTTCGTGCCGACGCCGCACGAAGTCGTCGAAGCGATGCTGAAAGTCGCGAAGGTCCGCAAGGGTGACGTGCTGTACGACCTTGGTTCCGGCGACGGCCGGATTCCGATTACTGCTGCGCAGAAGTATGGCATCGCGCGTGGCGTCGGTATTGACATCAACCCCGAGCGAATCCGTGAAGCTGAAATCAATCGCAAGCAGGCTGGTGTCGGCAATCGCGTGCGCTTCGTCAATGCGGACCTGTTCGAGAGCGATTTCAAGGATGCGACCGTCGTCACGCTGTACCTGCTGCCGGAGCTGAATCTGAAACTGCTGCCAAAGCTGCTGCAGGAACTGAAACCCGGTACGCGAATCGTGTCGCATTCGTTCGATATGGGAACGTGGAAGCCCGCGCAGTCGCTGAATATCGGCGGGCGCAGCGTGTACTTCTGGACGATCCCCGCGTCGGGCACGCCCGAATACGCTGCCGCGATGAAGGCTGCTAAGGGGACTTGATCGCGCGCGACTGGAGAAACGCAGGACGCGCTTCCCGCACTTGCCTTTAACCCACCTGGCTTGCGTTCTTGCATAGGGAAATTTATGAAGAAATTGACGGCGATGCGAGACAGAATGTGCCGGGTTTCAGCGTGCACTATTGCACGCGCGCTACTAGTCGGCAGTGTTGCCGTTGTTGCTGCAGCCCAGCCGCCGCCATCGCTTTCCGCCGCGTCAGCCGAAGCACCGAAGCTGACTCGCACCGTCGTAATGACCGGCTTGCAGGACCCGTGGGACATCGCCTTCACGCCCGACGGTGTGATGCTTTTCACCGAGAAGTGTCGCGGCGTATCGGCACGCCTCGCCGATGGAAAGACGGTTCGGCTATTCGGCACCAGCGGATCGGCGGTCGTAGCGCCGGATCTGTTTTGCCAGGGCCAGAGCGGAGTGCACGGAATCGCGGTCGATCCAGATTTCGCCAAGGGAACACGCGACATCTATGTGTTCATGGCATCCAGCCTGCGCAAGCCGGGCACCAATCGGGTCGTTCGCCTGACCGTCAACGCGGAATACACGAGTGTCAGCAACCGCACCGACATCATCGAAGACATCTCATACAAGGATGCGGCCAATGGTGCTGGCAGCGCCGGCGCCCATAACGGCGGGCGCGTGCGTTTCGGCCCGGATCGATTCCTATACGTGCCCACCGGCGACAATCACAACGCAACGCTGCCACAAGACTTGAAGCGTCTCGGCGGCAAGGTGCTGCGGGTGAATCGCGACGGCACAGCGGCGCCGGGCAACAACACTCCGGCCGGAGGCGATCCGCGCATTTTCACCTACGGTCACCGCAACGTACAGGGCATCACCTTCAGGCCGGCAGGTCAGCCGAACGCCGGCCAACCGTTTACCGCCGAGCATGGCCCGAATCACAGCGATGAAGTCACTGCGTTGATAGCGGGTGGAAATGCAGGATGGGATCCGCAGAATCGGCCGGGATTGCGTTGCCCCGACAACTATTGCGGCTACGCGGGCGATCCGACCACGATGCCGATGACCGATACCCAACGCTTCCCGAACGCGATGCCGCCAAGCTGGGTCCACAACGGCAGCGGCCGCGGCATGGACTCGGCTTTGTTTCTCGACGGCAAACAATGGAGAGGATGGGACGGCCGCCTGCTGGTGAGCTTGATGCGCGGCCAAAGGATTGTCGTGCTTCAACTGGATGTGCGCGGCATGGCGACCAGTGATGCGACCGTCGAATTGCCTTCAGCGCGAACCCGCACCCTGGTGCAAGGTCCCGACGGCAATCTATACACGGCTAACGACGACGGAGAGATCTGGCGCGTCGTTGCGAACTGATCTGCTCGCGAACCGTTTAACGTCCACCGACGTTTCCTCCGACAAGGGGGAAATGTTTCTGCGCGCCGAGCAGAGCGGGCTCAGGCTCGCGGTCATCGGCCGCACCACCGCGCTGGTGCTGCTGGGCGTCTTGCTAGTGGGTACACGCGCGGAAGACCCGGTACGGGCGATCGGTTATGCGGTCGTCCTCGCGATCTTGGCCGCTCTCGGCCTGATTCACTACGTCATGATCGGGACGCGCTTCGACAAGTACTGGATCAAGTACGTCTTCATTACGCTGGACATCGCCATCGTCTCGGCGCTCGTGGCGACTCAGCCGCTTTACGAAAGCGCTGCCGATCTGCCCTCGGTCATGATGTTCCGCGCTCCGGTGTTTCCCTTCTACTTCGTCATCCTTGGGATCGCGGCGTTCAGCTTCTCCCCGGGCATGGTGCTGTGGACCGGGATCGCCGGCGCGCTCGGCTGGCTCGCCGCCTTCCTGCGTTCGGCAAGCGAGGTCGACGGAGTGCTCAATTGGAGCGATATCCCGACAAGACCCACGGCCAACGAGGTCATGGCGATCGTGCTCGATCCAAACTTCGGCGGGCTTGGCGGCCGTATACAGGAGGCGGTGTCGCTCGTAGTCGTGGCGTTCCTCATCGCAGGCGTGATGTGGCGGGCGCGCGGTACGCTCGAGCGCCAGTTGGAAGCAGAACGAGATCGCGCCACGCTTTCGGGCATCTTCGGGCGCTTTGTTCCGCAAGCGATCGTCAACGCGATGGTTGCCGGGCGTGGTGCGCTCGCCCCCGTCAATCGTCAGGCAACGGTGCTCTACGCCGACGTTGAAGGCTTCACCGAGATGAGCGAGCGTACCGGCGCCGTCCACACGGTCGAAATCATGAACGCCTATTTCGACGATGTGACGCGAATCATCGCCGCGCACAACGGCATCGTCACGCAGTTTCATGGGGACGCCGTCCTTGCCACGTTCAACGTGCCTGTCGAGGATGCGGAACACGCGGCGAATGCCTTCGAGGCGGCGCGTGAGGTTCTGGCGTGCGTCGAAGAGCGCGAATTTGCTGGTGAGAGCCTCCGCGTGCGCATCGGCATCAATACCGGTTTCCTGGTTGCCGGAAATGTCGGCGGCGGCGGACGCCAGAGTTACACGGTGTATGGGAATACGGTGAACCTCGCTGCCAGGTTACAGGCGCTCTGCAAGGAGCACGGCACTTCGCTACTCGTTTCTGCGTCCACAGCGAAGGCTTTGTCCGCGGCGGAACTTGTCAATGTCGGGGAGGTTGGCGTGCGGGGACTCGCTGAACCAGTAACCGTCTTTTCGATACCGGCCAAAAACACGCAGTCATCTTGAATTGGAACGTGGTGCAGGAGCCGTGAATACTCGCCACTGCTCGTGGATTGCACTATTGGTCCCCTAGTCGAGGCCGGTATACACTGCCCGCGGTGCTTGGAGGCTAACTGTCGAGTAGTGCCGTGACTTTGCGACGGACATCTTCGGACGACCTGCGCGAAGACTCCGCATGTTCCAACCAGGCGCGCCGCGGTACCGCGGCGGTTTCGCATTTAACGCGATTCGAATGGACGCCCGATGAATCAATTCCTGTTGCCAATCACATACCGATCGCTCGTTAAGGCCGGATTTTGCGTGCTGCTCGCGATCCACGGCGTCGTGCAGGTGCATGCCGCAACACCCAAGGACACACTGGTAGTCGTATCCGCGTTCGACGACATCATCACGATGGACCCGGCGGAGGCGTTCGAGATCTCGGCCGGCGAAATCATGGGCAACACCTATGACCGTCTCGTCCGGTTCGATGTCAGCGACCCGTCCAAGCTCATTGGGGATGTGGCGAAAGCCTGGACCGTGTCGCCGGACGGCAAGACCTTCAGTTTCGAGTTGAAGCCCGAGCTGAAGTTCGCGTCGGGCAACGCGCTGACCGCCGACGACGTCGTTTTCTCGCTCCAGCGCGCGGTTCTTCTCGACAAGACGCCTGCCTTCATCCTGACCCAGTTCGGGTTCAGCAAGGCGAATGTAAAGGAAAGGATCAAGCAGACAGGGCCGTTGACGCTGACGATCGAAACCGACAAGTCGTTTGCGCCGTCATTCGTGCTGAATTGCCTGACGGCGAATGTGGCCGCGATCGTCGACAAGAAGCTGGTGCTGTCCAGGGAGCAGAACAACGATCTTGGTTATGGCTGGCTCAAGACCAATTACGCCGGTTCGGGTCCGCTCAAGCTCCGGGAGTGGCGTGCCAACGAAATCGTGGCGCTCGAGCGCAACGACAACTACTACGGCGAGAAGGCCAAGCTTTCGCGCGTGATCTATCGGCACGTGAAGGAAGCTGCCACGCAGCGCCTGCTGCTCGAGAAAAACGATGCCGACGTCGCGCGCAATCTCACGCCGCAGGATCTGGCCGCACTCGCCACCAACAAGGACATCAGGACCACGTCCACGCCCAAAGGCACGGTCTTCTACTTCAGCCTGAACCAGAAGAACCCGACGCTCGCCAAAGCGGAAGTCCGCGAGGCCTTCAAGTGGCTGGTCGATTACGCCGCGATCGGCGACACGTTGATCAAGAACATCGGCGTCGTGCACCAGAACTTCCTGCCCGTCGGCTTGCTTGGCGCCAGCACGGAGAATCCCTACAAGCTCGACGTCGACAAGGCCAAGGCGCTGCTCGCCCAGGCGGGTGTGCCCAACGGCTTCAAGGTCACGATCGACATGCGCACCACGCAGCCGGTGCAAGGCATCACGGAAGCGTTCCAGCAGACGGCCAAGCGCGCCGGGATCGACATCGAAATTCTGCCCGGCGACGGCAAGCAGACGCTGACCAAGTACCGGGCGCGCACGCACGACATCTACATCGGCCAATGGGGTGCCGACTATTGGGATCCACACACCAACGCCGATACCTTTGCGCGCAACCCCGACAACGCCGATGATGCCAAGTCGAAACCGCTCGCATGGCGCAATTCGTGGATCATCCCCGAGCTGACGAAGAAGGCCGATGCCGCCGTGCTCGAGCGCGACGCGTCCAAGCGCAAGGCGATGTACGAAGAAATGCAGGCGGACTTTCGGAAGAACAGCCCCTTCGTGATGCTCTACCAGCAGACCGAGGTGGCGGCATTTCGCAGCGGCGTGGAAGGCTTGAAGCTCGGACCGACTTCAGATTCCACGTACATGTTCAAGGTTTCGAAGCGGTAACGGAGCACTAAGCCGGCTCGACCGTGGAATCGATCCCAGCAGGCGTACGCCGCGACGTCCGCCTGCTTCGGGTATCCCGCATCCTGGGACGGTTCCTCGTTGTCATCCTGTTGACCTACCTGGGTCTGCTGGCCGTGACGTTCTTCATCGGCCGCGTGATTCCGATCGATCCCGTCCTCGCCATCGTCGGCGACCGCGCGCCTGAGCACGTCATCGCCCGCGTGCGCGAGGAACTCGGCCTCAACAAGCCGCTGTGGGAGCAGTTCTACATCTACGTTTCCAAGATCCTGCAGGGCGATTTCGGCACGTCGGTGTTGACGTCGAACCCGGTGATGCAAGACATCCGGCGCACGTTTCCGGCGACCTTCGAACTGGCCACGCTGGGCATCCTCATCGGGGTCGGTATCGGTGTTCCTCTCGGCGTGTGGGCGGCCGTCCGGCGCGGCGGCATCGTCGATCAGATCGTTCGCGTCATCGGGTTGATCGGCTATTCGATCCCGATCTTCTGGCTCGGGCTGATGGCCCTCGTGGTTTTCTATGCCCATCTCGGCTGGGTCGCGGGGCCGGGCCGCATCGATGTCGTCTACGAATACACGCTGACGCCCGTGACGGGTCTTCTGCTGTTCGATACTGCGCGCGCCGGCGAATGGGAGGCCTTCGGCAACGCGTTGTCGCATCTCATCCTGCCCGCGTCGCTGCTCGGCTATTTTTCACTCGCCTACATCAGCCGCATGACGCGATCTTTCATGCTGAACGAGCTCGCACAGGAATACGTGGTCGCTGCCCGCGCCAAGGGTCTTTCCGAGAGCCGGATCATCTGGCGCCACGCGTTGCGTAACGCGATGGTGCCACTCGTCACCGTGATCGCCTTGTCCTATGGCGGGCTGCTGGAGGGCTCGGTGCTCACGGAAACGGTTTTCGCTTGGCCGGGACTCGGACTGTATCTCACGAATTCGTTGCAGAACGCCGACATGAACGCGGTGCTCGGGGCCACGATCGTCGTCGGCTCGATCTTCATCGGTCTCAATCTGCTCGCGGATCTGCTCTACCAGATGCTCGACCCGAGGACACGCGCACAAGGGAGGCTCTGACCATGTTACGCGGGCGTGACGGAGGTTTTTCGGGGATGATGACGCGACGGCAGGCGCGGCCAATAGTTCATCCTATTGGCCGTCGCCTAACAACAAAGTCAGCGCCCCGGAAAACCCCGTCCCTTCGGGTTGGCACGATAATCTGGCGCTGGTGTCGCCCAGTGTCTCGAACGTGGGAAGGACCACGTCCATCGCCCCTGGTCTAACCATCATCCAGATTTCGTGCCAACGCGCTCCACGTAACTTGATCAGAGCCTCCCTAAAGCAGGCGCGATGACTGAAGAGGCCGCAGGCAACGACGCGGTGCGCCGCGAGCGCTTGCACGACTGGCTGATGTCCGACCGGCCGCGCTCGCGCCGGCAGGCTGCCTTCGGGCGCGCGTACGCCGCGTGGCGAACGTTCTCGCGCAATCGTCTCGCGATGCTGGGACTTCTGATCGTGATCGGCCTGGTGCTGACGGCCGTGTTCGCCAATGCGCTGGCCCCGTACTCTCCTTACATCGGCGATCTGCGCACCACGCGACTGTTGCCGCCGTCTGCCGCACACTGGTTCGGCACCGACGATCAGGGCCGCGACATCTTTTCGCGCGTCATCTTCGGATCGCGCATTACGCTGTTCGTCGTGATTCTCGTGGCAATCCTCGCCGCACCCATCGGCCTTGCGGTGGGAACCGTCGCGGGTTATGCGGGCGGGCTGGTTGACGCGACGTTGATGCGCATCACCGACATCTTCCTCGCGTTCCCGCGGCTCATCCTGGCGCTGGCCTTTGTTGCGGCGCTCGGTCCAGGCATCGAGAACGCGGTGCTCGCGATCGCGATCACATCGTGGCCGCCCTACGCGCGGATCGCGCGCGCCGAGACGCTCACTATTCGGCGCACCGACTACATCGCCGCGGTGCAATTGATCGGTGCGTCTCCGTGGCGCATCGTCTGGCGCCACGTCATGCCGTTATGCGTGTCTTCGGTGATCGTTCGCGTCACGCTGGACATGGCGGGCATCATTCTCACCGCGGCGGGCCTGGGCTTCCTGGGTCTCGGTGCGCAGCCGCCCATGCCCGAATGGGGAGCGATGATCGCCAATGGGCGACTCTACGTGCTCGATCAATGGTGGGTGGCGGCAGCGCCCGGCGCGGCCATTTTCGTGGTGAGCCTCGCATTCAACCTGCTGGGTGACGGTCTGCGTGATGCCCTCGATCCGAAAACTGCGAGATGAACTCGGCGCCTCGTTCATCGCAAGATCCGATGCTGGTGGTCGAGGACCTTCGAGTCTCTTTTCCAAATCGCGACGGCAGCCGAACCGAAGCCGTGCGCGGCGTATCGTTCACGCTGGGCCGCGAGCGACTCGGCATCGTCGGCGAATCGGGTTCCGGCAAAACGCAAACGGGGCGCGCAATCCTCGGCCTCACGGCGCCGGAAGGTCGCGTTTCCGCGAAGCGGCTCGCGTTCAACGGCATCGATCTTTTGCACTGCACGCCTCGGCAGAGGCGCGAACTGCGCGGCGGGCGCATCGCAATGGTGCTGCAGGACGCGAAATTTTCGCTCAATCCGGTGATGAGCATCGGCGACCAGATTGTCGAAACGCTGCGGGCGCACACCAGAGTTAGTGCACGCGAGGCGAGAGCGACTGTCATCGCTGCGCTCCGATCCGTGCAGATCGACGATCCGGAACGCGTCTACAAGCTCTACGCGCACGAAGTGTCCGGCGGCATGGGGCAGCGCGCGATGATCGCGATGATGCTGATCGCCAATCCCGAAATGCTGATTGCGGACGAGCCCACTTCCGCGCTGGATGTGACGGTGCAACTGCAGGTCCTTGCCATCCTGGACGGCTTGGTCGTCCGTCGCGGGATGGGTCTCATTTTCGTGTCGCACGACCTCCGGCTCGTGTCGACCTTCTGTGATCGTATCCTGGTCATGTATGCCGGTCAGGTTGTTGAAGAGGTATTCGCCGCGCGGTTGGCCAAAGCCACCCATCCGTACACGCGCGGGCTGCTCAATTGCCTTCCGAAGCTTGGCGAGAATCGCCATCCGCTGCCGACACTCGATCGCCGGCCGGAGTGGGCATCATGAACGCGCGCGGCGTCGGTATCGAGGCGCAACACCTGCGCGTAATCTACGACGGATTTGTCGCGATCGCGGACACGTCGTTGCGCGTCGACGCCGGGGAGAGCTTCGGCATCGTTGGTGAATCGGGCTCTGGCAAGTCGACCGTGTTGCGAGCCATTTGCGGGCTTGCGCCGGTCGCGTCCGGGACGGTACGCCTGGTGGAAAAATCGTCGGACGAGGGGACTAGTGCGAGCAGCGCGCGCATGCCGTTGCCGGGGACGAAGTCTTTTCGCAGGCTCGTGCAGATGGTGTTTCAGGATCCGTACGGATCGCTGCACCCTCGCCAGACGGTCGACCGAATTCTGTCCGAGCCGCTGGCCATCCACGAGATCCGCGACACCGAAACGCGAATCAGGAGGGCGCTCGACGAAGTCGGTCTCGGCACCGGTTTCCGCTTCCGCTATCCGCACCAGCTTTCCGGAGGGCAGCGCCAGCGCATTGCGATCGCCCGAGCGCTTATTTTCGAACCGCAAATCCTGCTGCTCGACGAACCCACATCATCGCTCGATGCCTCGGTGCAAGCCGAGGTGCTGAACCTGCTGGAAGAATTGCGCAGGCGCCACGGCCTTACTTTTATCCTGGTGAGCCATGACCTTGCCGTGATCACCCACATGTGCGAACGGCTGATGGTCATGCAGCGGGGCGAAGCGGTCGAGCGCCTTGCGTCCGCCGACCTTGCCGGGCATCGAGTGACCCACGAATACACGCGCCGCCTGATGGAGGCCTCGACCGGCTTTCGTCGTGTCCTTGTCGCATGAACCGGTCTGCGCCGCCGAATCGCAACGTCCGCGCTTTGAGTAGCGCGCTTCGCATCGACTCTACACGCGAGCATCCATGATTCGTTGGGAAGCCCATGCCTGCCTGCCGCTGCATCCGCAAGCGAATTTTGCGCCGATAGACCGGCTGCACGCGGCCGGTGTCAACTATGTTTCGATCAATATCGGGATGGACATGAACCCGCTGTCCCAGGTGATGTCCGTGATCGGCGGATTCCGCACGACGATCGCTGCGCACCCCGACCGCTATGTCCTGGCATCGAGCGTCGGCGACATCGAGCGGGCAGCGGCGAACGGGAAACTCGCGGTCGGCTTCGACCTCGAAGGCGCGATGCCGTTGCTGGAACAGCCGGCAATGGTCGCGCTCTACCGCGATCTCGGCGTGCGTCAGATGCATTTTGCTTACAACCGCAACAACAGCGTGGCGGGGGGCTGCCACGACGACGAGCAGGGGCTAACAGCACTCGGGCGACGCATGGTCGCGGCTGTGAATGAGGCGGGTGTGCTCATGGATTGCTCGCACACGGGTCGACGCAGCAGCCTCGAGATCATGACCACGTCCGCGAAACCGGTGATCTTCAGCCACTCCAACCCGTCGGCACTCGTCGAGCACGGGCGTAACGTCACCGACGAACAGATACGCGCGTGCGCTGCAACCGGTGGCGTGGTCTGCGTGTCGGGTGTATCGGGCTTTCTCGGAACTTCAACGCCTACGGCCGACGACGTTGCCCGGCACGCTGCCTATGTGGCCCAGCTCGTGGGCGTCGAACATGCCGGTATCGGTTTGGACATCAGCTTTCACCAGGACGGGCTCGACGACACGCCGCCTGGAAATTTCGACGCGACGTACTGGTGGCCCAAAAGCGCCGGATATGATCGTTCCGTTTCGCGGATGACCTACACGCCTGTCGAAACGTGGCAGGTGCTCGCATCGGCGTTGCAACGCTCCGGCATGACCGGCAACGAAGCGGCGCTGGTCATGGGTGGCAACATGCTGAGGGTGGCGCAGCAGGTCTGGCGCTAGCTTCATCCGGTGGCGACCATGACGCTCTTGCACAGCTTTTCGGGTAGCCACGCTTCCGCGCGCAGTGGGTTGATGCGCTCACCGCCATAGCGCGGGGTATTGGAGGCGGGGTCGGAATCGAACCCGGCGTCCACCCGAAGACGAAGCTCCGGGTGGACGCGCTGGGCAACTTCTCGCTGACCTTTTCCTAGAACAGCGTGTTCGGGTTGTAGACCTTCTTGGCGTTGTCCTTGGTCACCACGACCACGGGCGGCGACGAGTCCTTCGCCGCGGGCTTCTTGCCGGCGAGGAGATCCATCATGGTCTTGAAGCCCTGCTTGGCAATCATGTCGGCCGAGTTGACGCCGGTGGCGACGAAGTTCGAGTCCTTCATGATCTGCTCGATCGCGGCCTTCTGGCCGTCGAAGCCGAAGATGAGGATCTGCTTCGAGCGGCCGGCGTCGGCGATCGCCTTCTGGGCACCTAGGCACATCACGTCGCCTTCGCAGAACACTGCGTTGATGTCCTTGTGCTTGGCGAGCATGTCCTCCATTACCCGGATGCCGCCGTCCTCGGTCCACTTGCCGAACTCGGGGGCGAAGGTCACCTTGATGTCGGTGCCTTTCACCTTCGACAGCACGCCGTCCCGGCGTGCGTTGCCGGTGCTGTTGTCCTCGGGTCCGCCGCGCATCATCAGCAGATTGCCCTTGCCGCCCATGCGCTTCACGATCACCTCGCCGACCCCCGCCGCAGTGTTGAAGTTGTCGACGCCGATCCAGGCGTCGTACTCGCCACCCTTCAACCGACGGTTGACGAGGACCAGCGGCTTGTTGGCCTTCTTGATCGCGTCCATCGCGCCCGGCAGCGCTTCCAGCGGGCTGATGTTCATGATCAGGCCGTCGACGCCCTTGGCGAGCAGATCCTCGATGTCGGAGTTGACCTTGGCGACGTCGCCGCCGCCGTCGGCGACCAGGGTCTTGACCCCGGCAGCGGCGCCCTCGGCCTCGAGCGCCCGCACCATGGCGATGAAGTAGGGCGCCTTCATCTGCAGCGTGACGATGCCGATCCGGGTTTCCTTCTTCTGCCCGAGGGCGGGTCCGGCGAATGCCAGCAGACCGGAAAGACAGATGACGAGTGCTAGCAGGCGTTTCATTGCTGTTCCTCCTTCTGTTGAGAAGACAGACATCAACTGGTCCTCCTCTTTGCGACCAGCAGCACGGCGAGAATGATGACGGTGCCTTTGACGATGTCCTGGTAGAAGCTCTTCACGCCCACCAGGTTGAGAAGGTTGTTGATCAGCCCGAGCGTGAACACGCCGAACAGCGTGCCGGGGACGCCACCGGCGCCGCCGCCCAGCGCCGCGCCGCCGATCACGCACGCGGCGATGGCGTCGAGCTCGTAGGCGATGCCGAGGCTCGGCTGCGCGATGCCCAGGCGCGACACCAGGATCGCGCCCGAGAGCGCCGAGAACGCGCCGGAGAGAACGTACGCCAGGACAATGGTGCGCCCGACGCCGATGCCCGCGAGGCGCACCGCTTCCTCGTTGCCGCCGATCGCCACCGTGGCGCGGCCCACCGGCGTGCGATTGAGGTAGAACCAGATCAGCGCGTAGCAGGCGAGCATGATGAGCATGCTCATCGGCATCGGGCCGACGAGGGTCGCGCCCAACTCGCGGAAGCTCGCGTGCGAAGGAGAGATGGGGATCTCGGTGTAAAGGAAGACGCAGCCGCGCACGATGCCCATGGTCGCGAGCGTGACGATGAAGGGCTGGAGCTTGAAACGTGCGATGACTACCCCGTTGACCATCCCGGCAAGGGCGCCGCAGAAGATCGCCAAGCCGAGTGCCGGGCCGATGCCGATCTGGTCGGTCATGCCGGCAAACAGGACGCCCCCGAGGGCCACCATCGAACCGACGCTCAGATCGATGCCGCCGGTGAGGATGACGAGCAGCATCCCCAGGCTGATGAGGCCGTTGGCCACGACCTGGCGCAGCAGGTTGACGACGTTGCGCTCGGTGAAGAAAGCCTCGGCGAACCAGGTCGCAGCGAGCAGGATCGCGGCGACGCACACGATCAGGCTCACGTCCACGAGCCTCAGGCGCGGCTCTCCGCCGGCGAACCACCACGGTCCGACGCGCGCCCCCAGGTCCTTCTCAGTTTGCATGCGAAAGGATCTTCTCTTCGGTGGCCTGCGTGCGAGGGAACTCGCCCGCCAAGCGGCCTTCGCGCATGACCAGGATCCGGTCGCTCATCCCGAGCAACTCGGGCAGCTCCGACGAGATGAGCAGGATTCCCATGCCGTGCGCCGCGAGCTCGGCGATCGTGGCGTAGATCTCCTTTTTCGCCGCGACATCGACGCCGCGTGTCGGCTCGTCGAGGAGCAGAACCCGCGCCCGCGTGAGCAGCCATTTCGCCAGCACGACTTTCTGCTGGTTGCCGCCGCTCAGCGTGCGCACCAGCCGGTCGATGTCCGCGGGCCGCACGTCGAGCTCCCTCGTCTTCGACTGGACGAGCGCGCTCTGCCGACGTCGGTTCAGGACGCCCCAACGGCTCATCACGTCAAAGCTTGCCAGGCTGACGTTGTCGCGGATCGGCAGCCCGAGGACCAGGCCGTTGCCGATCCGGTCCTCGGTGAGCATGGCGATGCCGGCGCGCAGCGCGTCGCGCGGCGAGCGGATGCGAAGCCTGCGGCCGTCGCGTCGGATCTCGCCCCTGCTCGGCTGGTCGGCGCCGAAGACGCAGCGCGCGACTTCGGTGCGACCGCTGCCGATCAACCCGTAGAGGCCGACGATCTCTCCCTGCGCGACCGAGAACGAGACGTCGTCGAAGCTTCCCGCCCGGCCCAAGCCCGTCAGCCGCAGGAGCTCGGTCCCGATCTTCGACTGCCGCCGTGGAAAGATCTCCTCCAGCGTGCGCCCGACCATCAGCCGGATCAGCGCGTCCTTGTCGGTGCACTTGGGATCGACGGTACCGACCAGCGCGCCGTCCTTTAGGACCGTGACCCGGTCGGCGATCGCGTAAAGCTCGTCCAGGCGGTGCGAGATGTAGAGGATGAGCACGCCGTTCTCGCGCAGGCGCCCGATGAGCGCGAAGACCGTCCTCAGGTCGTCCTCCGCAAGGACGGCGGAAGGCTCGTCCATGATCAGGATGCGCGGCTTCACCGCCACCGCCTTGGCGATCTCCACTACCTGGTGTTGCGAGGCGCTAAGGCGCGAAACGCGCATGCGCACGTCGATCCCCTCGAAGCCGATCGCCGCGAGGATCTCCTGCGCCTTGCGGTGCGCAACCGGCCAGTCGATCCACCAGCCGAGCCGGCCGGCCGGCATGCTGCCGAGGAGGATGTTCTCAGTGACGCTGAGATTTGGCACCAGGGCGACGTGCTGGTGCACCATGCGGATGCCGAGCTCGTGGCCGCGCAGCGGGCTGTTGATTGCCTGCGGCTCACCGTCGATGAGGATCTCCCCTGCGTCGGAGGCGACTGCGCCGGTGAGTATGCGTGTCAGCGTGCTCTTGCCCGCGCCGTTCTCGCCGACGATCGCGTGCACTTCGCCGGTAGCAGCCGAGAAGTCGACGGCGCGCAGCGCTTGCGTGCCGCCGTACCGCTTGCTGATGCCGCGCATCCGCAAGAACTCTGCCTGCATGGCTGGCGCCCTCCTCCTCCGGAGGCGCGGCAAGTATCGCCCAACGTCAACGAGTAGTGCAATCGACTTGTTGGGGGCCAGAAGCGGCCCTAAGCGAGCGTGCCTAAAGCAGCGACCTTAAGGACAATCGGTTCGAGGGGCAGCGCCAATGTTCAACGTCAGCGTTGCGGGGACTGAATGCTCAGGCGGCCGACGACCTCGAAGCCGTCGTCGCGCCGTCGCTCGACGACAACGCTTTCGCCGGTATCGGGCGACACCCCGGTCAGTGCCGCGATCGTCGAGCCGTGCGTCACCAGCACGAGATTGCCCTTGCCTTCGTAACGCCCGATCAGCACGCGCAGCGCTTCGACTTGTCGCGCCGCGTTCTCCGGCCGCCCGAATAGATTGGACAGCGGCGTGAGTGGCTCGGACCTCCCGAACGCGAGCTGCGCGGTTTCGATGCAGCGGCACCACGGACTGGACTGCACGCGCTCCAGCGGGATCTTGCGTTCGCGGAATGCGGCGCCGATCGCGCGCGCGTGCATCCGGCCCACGTCGCTCAGATTCCGCTGGGTCGCGCAATCATCGAGCCGCATGCCGGGTGGGTCGCCGACCCCCGGTGTCGTGATCGTATGGCGCAGGAGCACGATGCGGCCGCCCGCCTCGAGTCGCTTCCAAAGATCGTCGGCGGCGTCGACGGCCGGCGCGACGAGCATCAGTACGCTGGCGATTGCAACGATCGAAAGACGAGCTAGCATCGCGTCGTGAGCTCCTCATTCCCTCCGCCGAGCCGGCGTCGACGGCATATTCTCCTCGCAGCTGCCGGTGTGTGCGGACTGCCCTTTCCGCGAAGCGTTGGATCGCAGGCAAGGCGTCCGATCACACGGCCGATCCCGTCGACGGGCGACGCCATGCCAGTCGTCGGGCTCGGCAGTTGGATCACGTTCAACGTCGGCAGCGATCCCACGGCACGCGATGCGTGCGCGCAGGTGATTCGCGCTTTCGCCGACGCCGGCGGCCGAATGATCGATTCCTCGCCGATGTACGGATCCTCGCAAGAGGTGATCGGTGAAGCGCTGCGCAGGCTCTCGCTCGCGGAGCAGATCTTCGCCGCCGACAAGGTGTGGACCGGGGCGGGCGATCGCGGCCGCGAGCAGATCGAGCAGTCGCGCCGTCGCTGGCAGGTGGCACGCCTCGACCTCGTGCAGGTTCACAACCTGCTCGCGTGGCAGTCGCATCTGCCGACGTTGTTCGCGTTGAAGGCGGCAGGCACGATCCGCTACGTCGGCATCTCGACTTCGGAAGGCCGGCGGCACCGCGACATCGAGGACGTGATGCGCGCGCATCCTATCGATTTCGTGCAGATCACCTACAACCCGCTCGACCGCGAGGTCGAGTCGCGGATCCTTCCTCTCGCACTCGATCGGGGCCAAGCGGTGATCGTCAACCGTCCGTTCCGCGAAGGCGCGCTGCTGCGCTCGCTCGCGCGTACGCCGCTGCCCGGGTGGGCTGCGGAGATCGGAAGCACGAGTTGGGCACAGCTGGTGCTGAAATACATCGTCTCGCATCCGGCGGTGACCTGCGCGATTCCTGCCACGTCGAGTGTTGCGCATGTCCGCGAGAATATGGAAGCCGGATACGGCGCGCTACCCGACGCCGCCCTTCGCCAGCGCATCGCTGCAGCTGTGGAAAGGGCGTGATGTCCGAGTGGTGGACGTACACGCTCTCGGACTTCCTGCTGTTCTCGCCCCGAACCTATTTCCGGCTTTTCGAGCGCTACAACGCGGCGATCTGGCCGGTGCAGATCGCGGGTGCGGTCCTGGGCGTCATTGCCGCGTGTCGGCTCGACCGAAATCCGCGCCTCGTCTTGATGCTGCTCGCGCCGTGCTGGCTCTGGATCGCGTGGGTGTTCCATCACTTGCATTACGCGCAGATCAACTGGGCGGCCGATGTTTTCGCCGCCGCGTTTGCGCTCCAGGCGGTGATGCTGCTGGTCGTCGCGTTCGCGAGAAGTCCGAGGGTCGACAGCAGAACCGCGCAGGTTCGATGCGTGCAAGGTTTTGCGCTGGTGGTCGTGCTCGGGTACCCGCTTCTGGTCTTTCTCGCGGAGCGCACCTGGACCAGCGCGGAGGCGTTCGGAACCGCGCCCGATCCGACGGCTAGCGTCACGTTGGCGCTGCTCTGCGCCGTCGCGGATCGTTCGAAGTGGCTGCTGATCGTCATCCCCGCGCTTTGGTGCATCGTCGCCGTTGCCACGTTCCTGGCGATCGCCGGTGCGCGACCATCGTCGGCGTGAATCGTACGCGACATCGAGCTCTACGCGACGATGACGCCGACAGGAGGAGCACGATTCGATGTGCATCGTGCACCAAGGCGTGGCGTGACGCTCGCGAACAACACGTTCCACCGGACGGGGCGCATCGACCTCCTAATGGCGCTGCAGTCGCATTGCCGCGACGTCGGCGTCGACATCGAGTTGGGCCGGCGTGTCGAGGACATCGCCGAATTCCGCGACTGCGATCTCGTCGTCGCCGCCGACGGCGCGAACAGCGGAATCGCAAGCGGTTCGAGCACGCGTTCGCGCCTTCGATCGACGTATTGCCGAACAAGCTCGCGTGGTACGGATCGAGCCGCTTTACGTATTGATCGCCTTCGCGCTCATCTACGAATGGAGATAGAGCGGCCGCGCCAACAAACCTTTGCGCTCGACGACATATTCCCAGTTGTTGCTATCGCGCCGCCTTTGGTCGCCCTCACAC
>DATLOI010000070.1:0-6317 GCA_035536295.1 Casimicrobiaceae bacterium | reverse complement strand
TCCGCCGCAAGGTGGCCGAGAACGCAGAAAAGGTCTGATCATGCGCATGACGACGAAATTGAGAGAGTTGCTGGCATCCCCGGGCATCAAGCTCGGGGGCGGCGCGCACGACGGGCTGTCCGCGCGCATTGTCGAGCAGGTGGACTACCCGCTGTGCGTGGTGACCGGCGCCGGCGCCTCGATGTGCAGAGGCTATCCGGACATCGGCCTCGTGACGATGCCCGAAATGGTGGAGAACGCGCGTTACATCGCGGAAGCGGTCGAAATCCCGGTGATCGTGGACGCCGACAACGGCTACGGCAATGCGATCAACGCGCGGCGCACGGTTCGCGAGTTCGAGCGCGCCGGCGTGGCCGGCATCCACATCGAGGACCAGGTGTGGCCGAAGCGCTGCGGGCACATGTTCGGCAAGCGCCTGATCGCGAAGGACGAGATGGTCGACAAGCTGAAGGCGGCGCTCGATGCCCGCCACGATCCGGACTTCGTCATCATCGCGCGCTGCGACGCGATCATGGTCAACGGCCTCGAGGACACGCTCGAGCGCGGCGAGGCCTACCTCGAGGCGGGTGCCGACATGCTGTTCTTCGAGATGCGCGAATCGATGGACGAGATGCGCGCGATGGCCGATCGCTTCCGCGGCCGCGTCCCGTTGCACTTCAACCACTCGCCGAGCGGCATGGTACCGCGCCTTCACGTGTCCGAGATCGAGGCAATGGGCTTCAAGACCGCATGCTTTTACGTGCACGCGCTGATGGCAGCGTGCAAGGTGATGCGCGAGGTGCTGACCGAGATCAAGGAAACGGGCAATTCGCTCTCGGTGTGGGATCGCATGGTCAAGTTCGACGAGTTCTGGGAGATCGCGGGACTGTCCGAGTACCGCGCTCTGGAGAAGCGCTATGGCGCGTGACCCCGTCCGCCTCGAGCTCGTGAAGAACGCCATCGGCTCGGTGGTGGACGAGATGGTGCTGACCGTCATCCGCATCGCGTACTCGTCGATCATGAAGGACACGATGGACCTCTCCAGCGCGTTCTGCGACCGCCAGGGGCGGATGATCGCGCAGGGCTTGAGCGTCGCGCTGCACCTGGGCTCGATTCCCGACGCGATGGATGCGGTGCTCGCGAAATTCGGCGACACGCTGGCGCCCGGCGACATCGTGATACTCAACGACCCCTATCTCGGTGGTATGCATCTTCCCGACATCTTCATGTTCAAGCCGGTGTTCGCCGAGGAGCGCCTGCTGGGCTACGCCGTCGTGGTTGCACATCACAACGACATGGGCGGACGTGTTCCGGGGTCGAGCGCCGCCGACTCGACCGAGATCTTCCAGGAGGGCCTGCGCATCCCGATCCTCAAGCTCTACGAGCGCGGCGTTCCCAACCAGACGCTGCTCGACATGATCGCGCTCAACGTGCGCATTCCCGATGTTGTGTTGGGCGACCTTCAGGCTCAGGAGGCGGCATGCCGGATCGCCGAGCGCGGCATGGGCGAACTTGCCGAACGCTACGGTGTCGACGAGCTCGAGCGCTACTTCGAAGAGCTCTTAGACTACAGCGAGCGCGAGGCGCGACGCACCGTGCGCTCTGTCCCGTCGGGGACCTACAGCTTCGTGGATTATCTCGACGACGACGGCGTCAATATGGACGATCCGGTCAAGATCGCGGTGAACATCAAGGTCGAGGGCGACGAGATGACCGTCGATCTGACCGGTACGTCGGCGCAAGTGCGCGGGGCGATCAACTCCACGCTCTCGTTCGCCAAATCGGGGGTGTATTTCGCAGTGCGCTCGATCATGGACTCTGACGCACCCAACAATTCCGGTTTCTTTCGCCCGATCCACGTCAAGGCGCCGCTCGGCTGTCTCGTGAACCCAAAGCCGCCGGCGGCGGTCGCGGCCCGCGGCATCAGTGGCTTTCGTCTCATCGACGCGATGTTCGGCGCGCTCGCGCAGGCCATTCCGCAACGCGTGCGTGCCGCGGGCGAGGGCGGCACCACAAGCTACAGTTTCGGCTGCTACGACGACGAGGGACGCTTCTCGCTGTTCCGCGAGGCGGTGATGGGCGCGTGGGGCGCGGGCTATGGACGCGAAGGCATCGACGGCATCGCCAACGGCGCTGCCAACATCAGTAACGCGCCGATCGAGATGATCGAGAATCAGGCTGCGATCCGCGTCGAGCATTACGAGCTCGTGCCGGACAGCGGTGGACCCGGCGAGTGGCGCGGGGGCATGTCAGTATCGCGGCAGCTGCGCTTTCTCGGCAATCGCGCAACGTTGCAGTTGCGCTCCGACCGCCGCCGCCATCAGCCGTACGGGCTCGTGGGGGGCCATCCGGGCACACGTTCGAACAACACGCTCGATGACGCCGGCGCGCTGTCGCAGCTGCCTACCAAGTTCACGCGCCCGTTGAAGACAGGACAGGCGGTGCGTCATACCACGGCGGGCGCAGGAGGCTACGGCGAACCGCTGCGCCGCGATCCCGCGCGCGTGCTCGACGACGTGCGCAACGGCAAAGTGACTGTCAACGGCGCGGCGCGCGATTACGGTGTCGTCGTGCTGCCGTCCCCGTGGCGCGTTGATGAAGGCGCGACGGATGCCCTGCGGGCGGAACGGAGCAAGTGAGTCAGCTTCGCGTTGGCGTCGACATCGGCGGCACGTTCACGGATCTCGTATTCGTTCGCCCTGACGGGTTGCTCGACCGCCGCAAGCGGCCGTCCACGCCCGCCGATTATTCGCGGGCGATTGTCGACGGCATCGTGGACTACTGCAAAGGGGCCAGGCTCGCGGGGCGCGACGTGAGGGAGGTGGTGCACGCCACGACCATCGCGACCAACGCAATCCTCGAGCGCCGCGGCGCGCGCACAGGGCTCATCACCACGGAAGGGTTTCGCGACGTACTCGAGCTTCGCCGCATCCGCATTCCGCTGGCCTATGACTTAGGCTGGAGAAAGCCCGAGCCTTTGGTCGAGCGGGAGCTGCGATTGGGCGTGCGCGAGCGTCTCGACGCGCACGGGAATGACCTCGTGCCACTCCACCTTGGAGACGTCGACCACGCGATCGACGTACTTGCGACCGCGGGTGTCGAAACCGTGGCCATATGCTTCCTTCACGCGTATCGCAATGCGACGCACGAGCGCGTCGTCGGCGACCGCGTGCGCGAGCGCTTGCCGCACGTGCACGTCTCGCTGTCCTCCGACGTGCTGCCGGAGATGCTGGAGTTCGAGCGCACAAGCACCACCGTTGTCAACGCCTACATCGCGCCGCTCATTGCGCGCTATCTCGACCGCTTGCGCGGCGCCCTGGCCGAGCGTGACATGCGCGCGCCGATCCTCGTCATGCAGTCGAATGGCGGCCTCATCAGCGCATCCTCGGCGGCGGCGCGTCCGGTCACCATCATCGAATCCGGTCCTGCGGCTGGCGTCGTTGCCGCGCAGCGTATCGCGCGCACTTCCAACCACCACGACGTGATAACGCTCGACATGGGCGGCACCACGACCAAGGCTTCGATCATCGAGCGCGGCGAGATCCTGCGCGGCACGGAGTATGAGGTCGGCGCGGCGGTATCGGTAACGAGCCGCCTGATGCGCGGCAACGGGTACCTGCTTCGGATTCCGGTGATCGACATCTCTGAGGTGGGTGCAGGCGGCGGCAGCATCGCCGCGCTGGATGCCGGCGGTTCGTTGCGCGTCGGGCCGCGTAGCGCAGGTGCGGTTCCGGGTCCCGCGTGCTACGGGAACGGCAACGACAAGCCGACGGTCACCGACGCGAATCTCCTGTTGGGCTACCTGAGCGATACCTCGCTCGCCGGCGGCACGCTCAAAGTCGATCGCGCACTCGCGGAAAGCGCAGTGCGCATGCAGGTGAGCGAGCCCTCCGCGCTGTCGTTACTCGACGCCGCTCACGGCATCCACGCTGTCGCAAACTCCAACATGGTGCGCGCCATCAAATCCGTTTCCGTTGAACGTGGCCGCGATCCCGCCGATTTCGTGCTTATGGCATTTGGCGGCGCGGGCCCCATCCATGCCGCGGGCGTTGCGCGTACGCTTGGCATCAAAAAGGTGCTCGTGCCGCCGGCACCGGGCGTGTTCAGCGCACTTGGATTGCTCACTGCCGAAGTAGAGCATCACGCGGCGCGCACCGTGCTCATGGGGACCGGCGACGCCGTCGATCTTAGGCCCGTTTCGCGGGCGCTCGCGGAAATGCAAAACGATCTGCGCGACCGCGTGCGCGAGGAAGGCTTCGATCCCGCGACCGCCACGTTCGACCAGTTCGCTGACGTGCGTTATCGAGGGCAGTCATCGGAGCTGACGGTGCCGATGCCGCAGTGCGAGCTGACGCCGTCAGCCCTGCGGATGCTCGAAGAGCGCTTCGAGGCGGAATTCGAGCGGACCTACGGACATCGCGGCGACACAAAGTCGTTCGAGCTCGTGACTGTGCGCCTCGTCATGCGCGTGCCGCGCAAGGTAGAGCACGGCACCGAATGGGCGCCGGAAGCGACCGCTGCCGAGTCACGGCGCAACGTCTACTTTGGACCGACCGTGGGCGAGATCGACACGGCGGTGATCTCGCGGCAGTCACTGGCGAGCAGGCTGCGGGAAGGGCCGCTGCTGATTCAGGAGTACGACACGACCATCGTGGTACCGCCGCGATGCAAAGTACGCCTCGACGAGCATCGCAACGTCGTCATCGACATCGGGCGACAAGGAACGACATGAAACTCACTCCCAACCCCAACGACAAGCGCAAGCTGTTCCGGCAATTGATGACCGCGCCGCAGCTCATGGTGTTGCCGGGCGTGTTCGACGGCTACAGCACGAGGCTCGTCGAGCAGGCGGGCTTTCGCGCCGCGTTTATCACGGGATCCGGTATCAGCGAAGCGGTGATGGGCTGGGCCGATCTCGGCATCATGGGCTACCGCGAGAACCTCGACGCGTGCCGCCACATGGCCGCGTGCACGGAGATGGCGCTGATGGGCGACGCGGACACGGGCTACGGCAACGCGGTCAACGTCCACTTCACCGTGCGCGGCTTCGAAGATGCGGGACTTGCCGGGGTGATGATCGAGGACCAGGTGTGGCCGAAGCGCTGCGGCCATATGAAGGGCAAGGAGGTGATTTCGCTTGCCGAGGCCAGCGAGAAGATCCGTGCCGCAGCGGAAGCTCGCCGCGATCCGGACTTCGTGATCAAGTCGCGCACCGACACGCTGGCCACGCACGGCATCGATGAGGTGATCAAGCGGCTCAACCACTACGCGGAGGCCGGTGCCGATCTGCTGTTCGCCGATGCGCTTCTCAGCCGGGACGACAGATCGACCGGCGCGAGAAATCTACCGAAGCCGCTGTGCGTCAACATGGGCTTCGGCATCCGCAAGCGGTCCACTACGCCCCTTGTTTCGCCGCAGGAACTGCAGGACCTGGGTGTGGCCGTGGCTATCTACCCGCGGCTTCTTACTTCGTGCGCGATCCAGGGCATGAAGAACGGCCTCGCGGTGCTTAAAGACAGCATGTCGACAGGAAGCGTCATCGAACGACCCGATCTTGCCGTGTCGTTCGAAGAGCTCAATTCGCTGGTGGGCTTCGACGAAGTCCAGGCAATCGAGCGACGGTTCCTCACTCCCGATCAGGTGCGTCAAAAGTACGGGAACGTCTGAGCGCAGCAATGCTGCCGCCGGCGACAAAGCTGGGCCAGATTAACTGGAGCGAGTCTATCCGCTCGCTCGCGCCCAACGCTTTCATTGCGGCACTGCCGTCCAGGCCGAAACAAATCGGCGCGTCTGCGTGGCCCCAAGGGTGGTCCGTTGTTTCCGCTGCTTGCTTTTTTTGAGCGCCTCAACCTCCATGGGGAGCTGCCCGATTTCTCGTTCAAGCGAGGCAAGATGGGCTTCGTAGGTGCGCTGCTTGTCGACAAAGTCAATCTCCTCGGTAAGCTCGCACGTCGGTACTTGTCGACCCGATCATCAGCGTGGTGTGGCTGATGTCGTGGGCGTTGGCAATTGACTTCAGACTCCCGTGGCGTGTGATAGGACTCGGCCAGACGAATGATGCGCGCGACAACGCTGGAAATTGGCAGCGCGTCCAAGTCGCACAGATGGTTGCGAAGCGATCGGTCACCTCCTCGATGTAGTCGTCGGACCATTGCTTGCGCCGAGCCCCGGTGACTACCCAAGCATTCGCGATCACCTTGAACGTCGTACGACGATCCGCGGCCTTTGCCGCTTGCGAGATGCGCTTCTCCGTCGCCGGATGCTTGCCGGCGGCGATCAATGCGAGCGCTGCAGCGGCGGCCTTGTGCGCCTGCGCGACGCTCAACGTGGCATGCTTT
>DATLOI010000069.1:0-6664 GCA_035536295.1 Casimicrobiaceae bacterium | reverse complement strand
GGACACGCGCGAAAAACTCATCACGTATGCGAAGACCGGCTTGCTGCGGCCCTCGGAAAGCTCGCCGCTGCCGCGCTTGAGCGAGGGCAACGACGCGACGAGCGAAGATTAGGCAACGCCAATGCGCAGCGGGTCCGCGGAGGCCTCTAATCGATTTTCAATCCCAGCTTCTTCACGACAGGCGCCCAGCGAGCCTGCTCGTCGCGCAGAAGCTTCGCGAAGTCCTCGGGCGTTCCGCCGATCAGATCGAAGCCCATGCCGTTCAGCTTCTGCAGCACCTCGGGCATGCGAAACACTGCGTTCACTTCGGCGTTGATCTTGTCGATAATCGGACGCGGCGTCCCAGCCGCCACCATCAAGCCATTCCACGCAAGCGCCTCGAAGCCCGCATAGCCCGATTCGGCGATCGCCGGGAGGTCGGGCAGCAGAGCAAAGCGCTTCGCGGTGGTCACGGCGATCGGACGGAGCTTGCCGGCCTGAATTTGCGGCTGAAGCGGCTGCATCACCGCGAAAATCATTTGCGTTTCGCCTTGTACCGTCGAGAGAACCGCGGGCGGGGAGCCGTTGAACGGCACATGCACGGCTTCCATGCCCGCGAGCGATTTCAACAACTCGGCGACGAGATGCGACGAGCTGCCGTTGCCGACCGATGCGTAATTAAGCTTGCCGGGATTGGCTTTCGACCATGCGACCAGATCCGCGACGTTCTTGATCGGAAGTGACGCGTTCACGGCGAGAACCGACGGCTGGCTCGACGTGATGATGACCGGCGCCAGATCTTTCGCCACGTCGTACGGCGTTTTCTGAACCATCGGTCCCGTCGACAGCGGACCGTTGAAGCCCAACAGAATCGTCGAGCCGTCCGGCGCCGATTTCGCAACCTCGCCGGTCGCGACCGTGCCGCCCGCAGCCGGTTTGTTCTCGACGATGAAAGGCTGGTTGTACTTGTCTTTCAATTTGTCGGCGATCGTTCGCGCAAGCGCATCGAGCGAACTCCCCGAGGGGGCGGGAACGAGAATACGCACCGGCTTGTCGGGCCATGACGATTGCGCAGCCGCGAGCGGGGCATACGCGCTGGCGAGCGTTGCGACGATTGCAGATAACAGTTGAAAACGTTTCATCGAAGTTCCTTCAAGGATTCACGCGACCGCATACCAAATATTCGAGCAAGGCCTTTTGCGCATGCAAGCGGTTCTCGGCCTCGTCCCATACGACGCTTTGGGGACCGTCGATGACGTCGGCCGCGACTTCCTCACCGCGATGCGCGGGAAGGCAGTGCATGAACAACGCGTCGTCTTTGGCGACGCCCATCATTTCCCTGTCTACCATCCAGTCGGTGAACGCGCGCTTGCGCGCATCGTTCTCGGCTTCGTAACCCATGCTGGTCCAAACGTCGGTCGTCACGAGGTCGGCATCGCGACAGGCCTCGATCGGATCGGCAAACGTTCGATAGTGTCCGGCGCCATCAGTGCGCGCGCGAGCCTCGTCGACCTCATAACCCGGTGGCGAGGAAACGTGCACGACGAAACCGAACAGCGAAGCCGCCTGCAGCCATGTATAGCAAACGTTGTTCGAATCGCCGATCCACGCGATCGTGCGTGCCTCGAGCGAGCCGCGGTGCTCGACGAACGTGTACATGTCGGCAAGGATCTGGCAGGGATGGTACTCGTTGGTGAGGCCGTTGATGACCGGCACGCGCGAGTGCGCGGCGAAGCGTTCGATGATGCTTTGCTCGAACGTACGGATCATCACGACGTCGACCATGCGCGAAACGACTCGCGCCACGTCCTCGATCGGCTCGCCGCGCGACAGCTGGGTGTCGCCGCGATTGAGATTGATCGCGATGCCCCCGAGCTGGTTCATTCCCGCCTCGAACGACACGCGTGTTCGCGTCGATGCTTTCTCGAATACCATCGCCAGCGTGCGATCGCGCAGCGGCTGGTAGATCTCGTAGCGCTTGAAACGATCCTTGATCCAGCGCGTGCGCGCGAACAGGTGATCGATTTCGTCGCGAGTGAAATCGCGCAGCTCTAAGAAATGTCTCGGCGCGGGAGTCGCCATGCGATCCTCGCGCGGGCGAGGCTTCGTGTAGGAAGCGGACCAGAATAGCATGCGACGAACGCACCTCTTTAGCCGGCGGATTGCGGCTCTTGCACACGCTTTGCGATGCTACGATGCGCGCAGTCGTGAAATCGAGACCCAACGCACTCGCCGAGCGAGCAATGAAAAAGGGCGCCACGCGGCGCCCTTCATTTACCACTGGCGTCGTCGACTCGTCAGGCCATTGCCTTGACCGCTTGCGCAAGCCGCGACTTCGTTCGCGAAGCGAGGTTCTTGTGCACGATCTTCTTGTCGGCGATACGGTCGATGATCGATTGCGACTCGACCAGTTGCTTCGCCGCGGCGGTCTTGTCGCCGGCTTCGATCGCTTTTTTCGCCTTGCGAACGGCGCTTCGCAGCGCCGAGCGCTGGCTGGTGTTGCGCTGCCGCGTGACTTCCGCCTGACGGGCGCGCTTTTTGGCTTGTGCCGAATTGGCCATTGTATTGGTAAGGTCGGTGCGTAAAAGAACCTGCAATTATAGCGTGTTTTCGTCGTCGGGACAAACGCGGCCAAGCGACGCGCGAGCACGCCGATGAATTTCCTGCGCGCCTTGTCGACGGTCAGCGGGATGACGCTGCTGTCGCGGATCACCGGGCTCGCGCGCGAAAGTCTCAAGGCGGTCGTGTTCGGCGCGGGCAGCGACATGGACGCGTTCGAGGCCGCTTTCCGGCTGCCGAACATCCTGCGGCGCATGTTTGCCGAAGGCGCGTTCTCGCAAGCGTTCGTCCCGATCCTTGCCGAATTCAAGCGTCAACGCGGCGGCGAGGAAACCAAGGCGTTGATAGGGCGTGTCGCGACACTGCTTGCGGTCGTGTTGATCATCGTCTCGGTGATCGGGATTCTCGCGGCGCCGTGGATCGTGTACCTCCTCGCCGCGGGATTCGAAAGAACGCCGGGCAAAGTCGCGCTGACGGCCGATCTGATCAGGATCGTGTTCCCGTACATCCTGTTCGTTTCACTGGTGTCGCTCGCGGGCGGCATTCTCAATGTGCATCGGCGCTTTGCAATTCCGGCTTTCACGCCGGTGTTGCTCAACGTGGCGATGATCGGTGCTGCGATCTTTCTTGCGCCCTACGTCGATCCGCCGGTGCTCGCGCTTGCGTGGGGTGTGGCAATCGGCGGTGTGCTGCAACTTCTTTTGCAGTTGCGACCGCTCGCCAAACTCGGGATGTTGCCGCGCCCACGCTTCGATTGGCGCGATGAAGGGATACGCCGCGTGCTGACCGCAATGGGACCGGCCGTATTGGGCGTATCAGCGGCGCAGATCTCCGCGCTCATCAACACGCAGCTTGCGGCGTGGCTCGGTGACGGGCGCATCGCATGGATAACGTATGCGGACCGACTGATGGAATTTCCAAGCGCGCTTCTCGGCGTTGCACTAGGGACCGTGCTGCTTCCCGCACTTGCACAGCATCACAGTGACAGCGATCAAGCGCAGTATTCCGATCTGCTCGATTGGGGATTGCGCCTGGCGTTGCTGCTTGCCCTCCCGGCCGCACTGGCACTGTTTCTCATCGCGGTTCCAGTGATCGCGACGCTCTATCAGTACGGCAAGTTCACGGTAGCCGATGTGTGGGAAGTGCGACGAGCGCTCATCGGCTATTCGGTGGGACTCGTTGCGCTGATCATGGTGAAGATTCTTGCGCCCGGTTTTTATGCGCGACAGAACCTGAAGACGCCGGTGAAGATCGCTTTCGTCACGGTGCTCGTGACGCAAGCGCTCGCGTTCGTGCTGATGTGGCCGCTCGGACACGGCGGGCTCACGCTCGCCATCAGTCTTGGCGCGTGCGTCAACGCTGCCTTGCTGTTCGCATTCCTGAGAAAGCGCGAGATATACCAGCCTCGCAAAGGCTGGTTGGTATTCATCGGCAAGGTGATGTTCGCTCTTGCGGTGCTCGCTGCGGTGCTGTTGGCGGTCGCCGGCCCGAATGCGTTCTGGCTCGCCGCATCACCGGGCGCACGCATCGGGCGGCTGGCGATGGTTGTCGGCGCGGGGGCGTTCGCGTACTTCGCTACGCTTTATGTGGTCGGCTTTCGCCCGTCCGATTTCAGTCGTCGCGAAGTCGTACGCGAGTCGCCTTGATCCGCCGGATCAAAGTACCGCAGCAGCGACCAGAATGGCCAGCGCCGCCACGAGCACCACTGGAACACCATAACGTTCGAGCCCGCTGATCTCGTCGCCGGCGACGATTTCGACCGGAACGCTGGAAAGCTGCAGCACTTTGTTCGTCGTCGCGTCCTGGACCATGCGTGTCAGCGATTTCTTGCGCGCGGCGCTCATCAGTATTCGATCGCATTCGAGCCTCCGGGCCTCGTCGACGATCAGCTGGGCCCTGTCGCCCTTGCACACGTGAGCGCAATACGGAATGCGATGCTCCTCGAGCAGGCGCTTCGAGCGTTGCAGCGCCTTCTCCGACTCATCGCGCTGGACCTTCGCGGGATCGCCGGAGCGCAACAACCGCGCTACGTGGCGCGACATCGGCGCCTGCACGCTCAATAGATGAACTTCGAGCGTTTCATCCTGCGTGAACTTGGTGACGACCCGATCGATTGCCACATCGTCATTGGCGGAACCGACTACGGGAATCAACACTCGATGCATGGCATCGCCCGCGACCGACGTCGGAGTCGGTGAGGTGGTCGACTCCAGCGCGGCCAGCTCGGCAAGGCGGGCATGAATGCGTGATTCGAGGTGGCGATGATTCTTGACGAACCCTATCCAGAGCACCCCGACGACGACGACCATGTAGAGCAGCGGCACGATCGCACCGTTGCTCGCGAAAAAGCCCGCCAGCAGCGGTTCGCTCGTGATCATCTTCACCGCTGTCAAAGCGAGGACCCCCGAGCCGATGTAGACGATCACCGGAAAGCGCTCGACCCAGCGGAGCAGCATCGTCGAGCCAAAGACGACGATCGGGATGCTGATCAATAGGCCCAGGACGACGAGCAAATAGCTTCCGTGCGCGGCGCCGGCGACGCCGAGTACGTTGTCGAGTCCCATCACCGCATCGGCGATGACGATCGTGCGCATCGCGCCCCAGAAGGTCGATGGCGCCTGATGCGATTCGGTGTCGTGAGCATCGTCCGGATCAGGCAACAGCAGCCGGTAGGCGATCCACACCAGCACGGCTCCGCCCGCAAAGAGCAAACCCGGAATCTGCAGCAGCCACACGACGATGAGCGTCATCGAGCTGCGCACGGCGACTGCGCCGGCCATGCCCCAGACGATGGCGCGCTTTTGCAGATGGGGGGGCAGCTTCCGCGCGGCAAGCGCGATCACGATTGCGTTGTCGCCCGCGAGCATGAGATCGATGACGATGATCGCCATCAGCGCGGTCAAAAACTGGGTCGAGAAGATTTCCATTTGCTAAGAAAACGGGTTGCAAGGCATCGGAAGAAGCCGCACCAACCCGGGCCGCCAACTTGGGGGAAAGGGTGGGAGGAAGTTTACCCGTCGTCGCATGGGAAAGGTCGCGCGTCGCCGAGCCTCGTCAGGCGACGCGACATTCAGGACTTGCGGTAGGGGCAGCGCGGCTTGGTGCAATCGGCGTAGAGATAGAGCGCGTGCTCGCTGATCTCGAAGCCGCGCTCTCGGGCGATGCGCTGCTGCCGTTTTTCGATATCCGCGTCGTAGAACTCCTCGACGCGACCGCATTGAAGACACACGAGGTGATCGTGATGTCGACCCTCGTTGAGCTCGAAGACTGCCTTGCCGGATTCGAAATGATGGCGCATCAAAAGGCCGGCCTGCTCGAACTGCGTGAGTACGCGATACACGGTCGCAAGGCCGATGTCGATGCCTTCGCCCTGCAAGAGCCGATAGACATCCTCGGCGGTCATGTGCCGGACCTTCGCCGTCTCGAAGAGATTGATGATGCGAAGCCGGGGCAGCGTGGCCTTGAGACCGGCGTTCTTGAGGTCGTGCGCAGTGCTCATCGTTGCAATTGTGCGCGCCGGCTACGAACCCGCCGGGCGAATACGCTTGTCTATAATAGCCGGTCCCTTCGCACCGCGTTTCAAAACAGCCAGTGATTCGATTCCATTTTCGCCGCCGCTTTCGATCGATCGCGCTTTGCAGCGTCGTTGCCGCGTTCGCCGCGGGCTGCCAGACGATGTCCAACTATCTGCCGGACATTCGCAGCCTCGGCGTTTACAAGCTCGACATCAATCAAGGTAACTACATCACGCAGGACATGGTGGAGAAGCTCAAGGTCGGGCAGACCAAGCCGCAGGTGAAGCTCGCCCTCGGCACGCCGCTTCTGACGAGCGCATTCCACGACAATCGCTGGGACTACATGTACGAGTACACGCGGCACGGACGCCGGGTCGAGCATCGGCAGTTCACCGTGTTTTTCAGCGACGACAAGCTTGCTCGCTGGGAAGGGGATGACCTTCCTGTCTCGGCAGCGCAGTTGAATCGCATTGCGGCCGACCGCGCTCTCGGTCCGAAGTCCTCCGATCTTGCCGATCGCGGACCGTGGGAGCGCTTCATGGAAATCATCAAGGGCAACTGGTGAGCGTTCGCATCGCGATCGCCGGCGCGAGCGGCCGCATGGGCCAGGC
>DATLOI010000068.1:0-4795 GCA_035536295.1 Casimicrobiaceae bacterium | reverse complement strand
GAAGATGCGCCGCAGGATGCCACCCATGATCGGTACGACGACCAACAATAGAATCAGCAGCGTTTCAAACCCGATGCCACTGCTACGCCGGCTTTGATTGCGTTGCTCGGCAGGCGGCAACGGCTGCCCCTTGCCGATCACACCGATCACACGATCGACGCCGGCGTTGATTCCTGCAGCGAACTGCCCTTGCCGAAACAGCGGCGTGATCGTTTCGGCGATGATCCGCCGGCTCGTCGCGTCGGTTAGAACACCTTCGAAGCCGTAGCCGACTTCGAGACGCAGCTTGCGATCGTCTTTGGCGACGACGAGCAACACACCATTGTCCCGACCCTTACGCCCGATTTTCCACGCCTCCGCAACGCGAATCGAATAGGTCTCGATCGGCTCGGGTTGGGTGGTGGGCACGAGCAGCACGGCGAACTGATTGCCCGACTCGCGCTCCCAGTTCGAAAGCTTGGTTTCGAGCGCGCTGCGATCACTCGCCGAGAGCGTGTTGGTGAGATCGGTGACGCGGGCAGCGAGCGCTGGGACCGGCTTTAGTCCATCGGCGCCCGTCTCCCAGCCGCCGGGTTGCGCGCCCGCGAAAGACGCGAGCGCGCACAGCGTCAGCGCGCCAAGCGCGCGGGTGATCCTGCTCATCGGGGCGCGCGCCGGTTCTGCTCGCTCGCTTTAGTAACCCTTTTTCAGAAGGTCCGTGACGACGTCGCCGGCATCGGCTTTCTTCTCCGGAGGCCGCGGCGGCGGTAGCGTCGGAGGCGTCGTCTGCGCAGGCGGAGGAGGCGTCACTGCCGGGGCACCCGGCGCGCCCTGCCCACCCGCCGGCGACTTGCTGAAATCGACGGTGGGCGGCGTCGATACCGCAGCTTCGTTCGCGACCGTAAACACTGGTTTGACGTCGTGATTGAAGACCATCGCGGTGAGATTCGTCGGGAACTGGCGCACCGTCGTGTTGTACTCCTGCACGCTCTTGATGTAGCGGTTGCGCGAGACGGTGATGCGATTCTCGGTGCCCTCGAGCTGCGATTGCAGATCGCGGAACAGCGCGTCGGACTTGAGATCGGGATAACGCTCGACGACGACCATCAGCCGCGACAGGGCACTCGACAGCTCGCCTTGAGCTTGCTGGAATTTCTGGAACGCCGCGGGATTGTTCAGAAGCTCGGGAGTCGCCTGCACCCCCGCGACGGCGCTGCGCGCGCGCGTCACTTCGGTAAGCACCTGCTGCTCCTGCGCGGCGTAACCCTTGACCGTGTTGACGAGGTTCGGCACGAGATCCGCGCGCCGCTGATACTGGTTGATCACTTCGGACCAGGACGCCTTCGTCTGCTCGTCTTGCGATTGCAGCGTGTTGTAGCCGCAGCCGGAGAGCGAAACCGAGGCAACTGTGGCGACAATGACGGCGAGCTTGCGGTACATGCGTCCTCCCAGAGGGTAAGCGGGCGAAATAATGCGGCCGCGGCGGGACTATGGGGTCGTTTACGCCGCGATTCAAGTGCTTCTGAGGCGTTTGAATTTATTTCAAGCTTGCGTTGCAGCGAGCGTGCGCTTCGCGAGCAACAGGTCCTCCCACGCCTTCGCCTTGTCGTTCAGCGTGCGCAGAAGGTAAGCGGGATGATAGGTGACGACGAGCGGAACGTTCTCATAGCGATGTACGCGGCCGCGTAACGAGGCCACCGGCGCATCGGTGCGAAGCAAAAGCGACGCGGCGCTGCGGCCGAGGGCTACGACAAGCTTCGGTCGCACCAGCGCGAGCTGTCGTTCGAGATAGGGGCGGCATGCGTCGGCCTCGACCGGCTCCGGCGTGCGATTTCCCGGCGGGCGGCACTTGAGGACGTTCGCTATGTACACGCCGCGCCCGCGCGCAAGGCCGATTGCGGCCAGCATGTTGTCGAGCAAGCGCCCTGCCTGCCCCACGAAGGGCTCGCCACGCGCGTCTTCCTCCGCACCCGGCGCTTCGCCGATGAACATCCAATCGGCATTCACGTCGCCGACTCCAGGGACGGTGCGCTGGCGCGTCTTGCAAAGTCCGCAGGCGGTGCATGCTTCCACATCGGCGGCGAAATCGTCCCAGCCAAGCGATGCGATGCGCGCGAGTCGCGTCGATGTTGCCGGGACGACGGTGTCCGTGTTCGATACCGACGTCGATGAACGCAGTCGCCATGCGGGCCATAAGTTCAGCTCGCGCAGGATTTCGTTTCGCGTCGCCATCAGGCGCGCTCGGATGCAGAAATCTTGCGACGCATGACGATCGCATCCTCGATGCGCGAGCGCGCGGTCGCCGGATAATAGTGATGACGGCGCGCAACCGGCGCGAAGCCTTCCGATTGATAGAGGGCAATCGCGGCTCTGTTGGAAACACGCACTTCCAGAAACATCTGCTCGGCGCCGGCGCGCACTGCGTCGTCGACAAAGCGGATCAGGAGCGCGCGGCCGAGCCCCTGCCGTCGCGCGTCCGGAACCACCGAAAGATTCAGCACCTGCGCCTCACCAGGCGCGAGCATCATCACGCCGAACGCGACGATGCGCGCTTCGCGCTCCCCGGCAAGCGCGCAATAGCCTGCACTCAGCGCGTCGCGAAAGTTGCCGTAGGTCCACGGCGCCGCATGAATCTGCGCTTCGAGCGCCGCGACGTAAGCGAGATCCGTTTCAACGAGCGGCCGCCACGCGGTGCGACGCAAGAGTGCGAAGCGATCAGGCACCGACGCCATCACAATACCTCGCCGGCGGCGCGCTCGGCACTGGTCAGCGCAACGCGATGCCGCACGTAGATCGGCAGTGCGCGCTCGGCCGGTACGCCTTCGCCGGCTTGCAATCGCGGTGCAGCAAGACGCGCGATCGCCGCCGCAGACGGTAATAGCGTTGCGTCGTGCGCGCGTAATGCGAGTTGCGTTGCAAGTTGCGGATAGGTAGCGAAGCCATCGCCCGCACCAAAAAACCCGTCCGACATCGCCTTGATTTGCACAGGCTTGATCACGCGCGCAGGTTCGATTTCGCGCCAATAGTCGGATTCGCGCACGTAGGTTGCGACATACACCTCGCCCATGCGCGCATCGAGGCATGCGCATACGCGGGTAGCGCCATGCAGTGACAAAGCTTCCTCAGAGAGAGCTTCGAGCGTGCTCACGCCGACGACATGAAGCGATGCTCCGAGCGACAATCCTTGCGCCACTCCGCAGGCAATGCGAATTCCAGTGAACGCCCCGGGGCCCGCGCCAAATGCGATGCCGTCGAGATCGGCCAGCGCCAAGCCGGCCCGATCGAGAAGCTCTCGCGCGACTGGCAAAGCGCGCTCCGAATGCGAGCGCACCGCGTGTTCGCGATGCTCGCGCAAGGACGCGCCGTCGCTCACGGCAACCGACAGCCATTCGGTCGAGCAATCGAGTGCGAGAATGCGCATGCAATGACGCTTGAAGTCGAGTGATGATTCTACCGGACGCGCGATCGCGAATGGCCGACACGTTGGTGACGATCGAGTCGCTCGACAACGAGGGACGCGGCGTAGCGCGCTGCGAGGGCAAGGCCGTGTTCGTCGAAGGCGCGCTGCCTGGCGAGCGCGTCGCGATGCAGACGATCAAGCGCAAACCCAGCTACGAGATCGCGCGCGCAGTTGCCATCCAGCGGCCGAGCCCATCGCGCGTCACCCCGCGCTGTCCGCATTTCGGCGTGTGCGGTGGCTGCTCGCTGCAACACGCGTCGACGGATTTGCAAGTCGCGGCAAAGCAGCGCGTTCTCGAAGAAGCGCTCGCCCGCATCGGCAAAGTGCGTCCAGGCCGGTTGCTCGCGCCGCTGCACGGACCCGCCTGGGGCTATCGCAATCGCGCGCGCTTGTCGGTTCGCAACGTGCCGCGCAAAGGTGGCGTGCTCGTCGGCTTTCACGAACGTCGTTCGAGCTACGTGGCCGATATGCTCGAATGCCACGTCGTACCGCCAAGGATCTCGGCGTTGCTGCCCGTGCTGCGAAAGTTGATCGAAAGCCTGTCGATCGCAACGCGGGTTCCGCAAATCGAGCTTGCCGTTGGCGAGAGCATGGATGTGGACGCAGACGGATCGCGTGCGGATGTGTACGCGCTGGTCTTTCGCATACTCGAGCCGCTCAGCGATGAGGATGAAGCGCGCTTACGCGCATTCGGCGACGCACACGACGTGCACGTCTGGCTGCAGACGGGTGGTCCCGCAACCGCACAGCCGTTTCACCCGAAGGTCTCGCAGCTTGTCTACACGCTGCCGGAGTTCGATGTCGTCATGCCGTTCGGCCCGACCGACTTCACCCAAGTCAATCCGCATATCAATCGCGTGCTGGTGCGTCGCGCGATGGCGCTGCTTCGACCACAACCAGAGGAGCGCATCGCGGATTTTTTTTGCGGACTCGGCAACTTCACGTTGCCGATGGCGCGACGCGGCGCGACGGTGATCGGCATCGAAGGCTCGGCGGCCGTGGTCGAGCGCGCACGCGAGAACGCTGGCTTTAACCGCGTCGAGGAGCGCGCGCAGTTCGCGGTCGCGAATCTTTTTGCCGCGACGCCGGACAGCGTCGCTTCGTTGATGCCGCTTGCCAAGGCACTGATCGATCCACCGCGCGAAGGCGCGATCGAGCTCGTGAAGTCGCTACCGGCACGCGACGCTGCGAATGCGCTGGAGCGAATCGTTTATGTCTCCTGCAATCCAGCAACCCTCGCACGTGACGCCGGCGCGCTCGTGCACGAGCGCGGTTACGTCCTCGAAACCGTAGGTGTGGTCAACATGTTTCCGCATACCGCGCACGTCGAATCGATCGCTTCGTTCGTGCGGTGAA
>DATLOI010000067.1:0-25462 GCA_035536295.1 Casimicrobiaceae bacterium | reverse complement strand
AGCACGGCTTGCAACACGCGCTGTTCAGTCGCGGGATCCAGTCCCGACGTGGGCTCGTTGAACACCAGCATGTCGGGATTTTTCATGATGCCGCGCGTGATCGCGAGGCGCTGGCGCTCGGAGTAGGACAGGCGCGATCCTGCATTGCCCACTTCGAAATCGAGGCCCGCGCGCACGAGCCCCGCCTCCATTCCCGACTCGCTTGCCACTTCGCGCACGAGCGCACTGATGCGCGCCGGCGCATTCGCCTGCTCGAGCGACACGCGCCCGAACAGAATGTTTTCCTGCACGCTCAGCACCGAATTGAATTCTTTGGGATCGAAGAATTCGACGACGTTGCGATCGCCAAAACGCTTGCGGAACTCGACGCGCGCCGCGACGATCTTCTTCTGCAGCGTCTCGTCGATGACGCCGAGCCGGTGCTGCGACACGATCAGGCGGAACGTGAGGGCCAGGAGACGCGCCTTTTCCTTCTCGTTGACCGAAGCGAGGCCACCTTTGGAAAGCTTCGACACGAGCGCCTGGAACTCGGGCAAATCGACGGCGCTGATGAAGCTGTACTGCTCGAAAAGCTCGCTGTCGGGGGAAACGTCGGCAAATATCTCGACCATCAGCGTCGCGACTTTTGCGCCTACCTCGTAGAGCTCGTCGAGAAGACCGAGGTCGCGCAAGAGCTTCAGCACGTCCGCATTGGTCGCGAGCTTCGATGCGTGAAACTCCTCGTCGCGCGGCATGCCGAACAGGAGATTCTCGCTGACCGTCATGTTGACAAGATATTTGTCGCGGTCGAAGAGCTCGACATAGGCGCCGAGCTTTTCGCTCTCGACGCGCTCTTTCACGCGCCGCCTTGCATCGAGCGCCATCGTGACGAGATCGGCGTGTTTCTCGGGATCGATCGCGCCTTTGAGGCCGTAGCCCAGCACTTCGCGATCCATGCCGACGCGCTTGAGGACGTCGACGCCCAACTCGATCAATTCGCCGGTGTCCTTCACGCCCGCGGCGGCGTAGTCAATCCAATCAGCGTGAATGTCATGCGGACTGTTGCCCGCCAGGATCGAATCCTTGGCGCGACGCTCGCGCTCCTTTGCATCTTCCTCGTCGTATTGCGCGGGCGTGATCGGCAGATGCTTCAAGCCGTAGAACAGGTTATGCGCGATCGTTCCCGCAAAAATGTGTGCGTTTTGCGCAGCGTACGCAATGCGGCGGCCGGGAATGGCCTGATGCACATCGGCGAAATTGAGACCCGAGATCTGCAAACGTCCCGAGGTCGGCAGTGTGAGTCGCGCCAACAGATGCGTTAGATCGTCCTTGCCGGAATGGCCGCGTCCCACCAGCGCAACATGCTCGCCGGGTGCTACACGCAAGTTCACGCGGTCGACCAGATTGTGGGTACCGTTCTCGGTGTAGACGAGCGACGACGCGGACACATCGGCTTTGAGCGCCGGGATCTCCTTGGGGGGGTCGTCGAGAAGCTTGTTGTCGACAAGCCCCGTCGGCTCGAATTGCGACACGATCTGCTCGTACTTGATGCGCACGTCTTCCTTGGTCGAGTACCACGTCAGTAACTCTTTCCAGGGACTCAGAATGTCCTTGTACGCAGCGAGCACGGCAACGAGCGCGCCGAGGGACAGGCTCCCCTTGATGACCAGATAGCCGCCGACCGAATAGAAAAAGAACGGCGTAATCTGCGCGAGAAAGTTGTTGAGGAACTTGATGAAGAATTTGCGCTTGTAGATCTCATAGCGGATCCAATAGATCTTGCCGAGCCGCTCGCTCACGTCCGCGCGCTCGTAGTGAATCGTGTCATTGGCGCGGATCTCGGCAAAGCCGGCCACCGATTCACCAATGCGATCGGAAAGCTGGCGGGCGGTCTTCACGCGCTCCTTCGCCAACAGATTCACTCTGCGCTGCAGGCGCGGAATCAGGTACATCTGCGGCGGATAGAGAGCAACAGCCGCGAGCCCAAGCCAGAAGTCCTGATTGAAAATGAACACCATGTAGGTGAGCAGCAAGCCACCCTGGAACACGGGTAGCACGAACGCGTCGGAGATGAAGCCGCCGACCGGCTCGGTCTCGGCGACGATCATCGGAATGATCTCGCCCGCCGACATCGCCTTGAATTGCGGTAATGGAAAGCGCAGGACTTGGCGATAGAGGTCGTGGCGCAGGCGACGCGTCGTGCGCTCTCCGACGATTCCGGCGTACACGTTGATCAAATACTTCAGAACGCCGTTGATCGTGATCAGCGCGAGCAACAGCAGCGACAACGCCATCAGATACGAGATCTGGTCGACGTCGAGGCCGAGGAACGTTTCCGGTATGTCCTTGCCCTGGATCGCGCCGTTGACGATGCGCTTCGGAATCTCCAGGTTGACGTAGATCAGCGGAAAGCTGATGACCGTCAGCACGAGCAAGAGCGCCTGGTTGCGCCAGGTGTGGTGCAGGACGTAACGGAAGAAGGAACGGTCCATGCGTCACCCGAAGGTTCTCGCGAGTGCGAGCGTTACGCGCTCCTGAACAACGCGCGTGCGAATCGGGCGGATGGTAGCATCCCCGAGCCTTTGTTTCGCAAGGCGATCACGCCCCCGCGACAACTGAAAAGATGACCACGTCGAGCGCATCTCGTCCAACGATCGGCGTCGTTCTAAAAGGCTATCCGCGACTCTCCGAAACGTTCATCGCGCAGGAGCTCCACGCGCTGGAGCGCCGGGGCATTGCGCTCGAGCTTTTTTCGCTGCGCCGGCCCACCGATGATTCCACGCATCCGATTCACGCGTCGATCCACGCGCCCGTTCACTACCTCCCCGAATATCTGCACGACGAGCCCCGGCGGGTGTGGCGTTCATGGCGCATCGCACGCACATTCCCAGGATATGCAAATGCGCGTGCGGCATGGCGGAGCGATCTTGCGCGCGATTTCACGCGCAACCGCGCGCGTCGTTTTGGACAAGGTCTCGTGCTCGCCGCCGAGATTCCTGAACACGTGACGCATTTGCACGCGCATTTTTTGCACACTCCTGCCTCGGTCACGCGCTATGCCGCGCTGGCTCGCGGTCTGAGTTGGAGCGTGTCCGCGCACGCCAAGGACATCTGGACGACACCCGACTGGGAGAAGCGCGAAAAGCTCGCCGATTGCAGCTGGGCAACGACCTGCACCGCGGCGAATGCCGATCATCTGCGCGCGCTCGCGGATTCCCAGGAACGCGTGGCGCTCGTCTATCACGGAATCGATCTCGAACGCTTTGCTACGCCCGAGCCGCGAGCAGATGCGCGCAACGGCAGCAATGCCACCGATCCGGTGCGCATTCTCACGATCGGCCGCGCCGTCGAGAAAAAAGGCTTCGACCATCTCTTGCGTGCACTCGCGCGCGTCTCAGGCGATCGTCATTGGCAACTCGTGCACATCGGAGGCGGTCCGCTGCTCGACTTTTTACGCGCACTTGCGCGGCAGCTTCGCATCGACGATAGAGTTCAATGGCTCGGGCCGCAAGCTCACGAAGCGGTGCTGGCGGCGTACCGAGAGAGCGATGTTTTCGCGCTCGCTTGTCGAATCGCTGACGATGGCGATCGCGACGGCTTGCCCAACGTTCTGCTCGAAGCGCAAAGCCAGCGCTTGGCTTGCGTCTCGACGCGTATTTCGGGTATTCCCGAGCTGATCGAGGACGACGTCACGGGGTTGCTCGTCGAACCGGGCGACATCGATTCGCTCGCGCGAGCGCTTACGCGATTGATTGCCGATCCGAGATTGCGAGGTTCGCTTGGCAATGCGGGATTGCAACGTACGCTGCGCGACTTTTCGCTCGATGCGGGGGCGGATCGGCTTGCGGAAAAGTTGCGCGCTGCGGAAAAGTTGCGCGCTGCCTGATGCGCATCGCGTTCTACGCTCCGCTCAAGTCACCTGATCATCCCGTCCCATCGGGCGATCGGCAGATCGCACGATACCTGTTGCGCGCGCTACACATGTACGGACACGAGGTCACCATTGCGTCGAGGCTGCGAAGCTTCGATCGCACGGGTAACGCCGAGCGGCAACAACGCATCGGCGAGGTCGGCCAAAGAGTGGCGGAACGACTGGTTGCACGGCTTCGTCGTCTCGGCAATGCGCCCGACCTGTGGTTCACCTATCACGTGCATCACAAGGCTCCCGACCTGATCGGGCCGGTGGTCGCCAACGCACTGGGGATCCCCTATGTCGTCGCCGAAGCATCGATTGCGCCCAAACAGCGCGATGGCCGGTGGTCGATCGGGTATGCGCAATCACTCGCGGCGATTCGCGCGGCCGACGGGGTCGTGGCGTTGAATCCCGTCGACGTTGCGGAAGTGCGGAGTGTTCGCGGTGACGAGGCGATGAGTCTTTTGCTTCCTCCTTTCGTCGATGTCGCCGCCCTGGCGGGACTCGCGCAAATGACGCGCTCCAAGGAACCTCGTGCAGTACCACAGCTCATTACCGTTGCGATGATGCGCGAAGGCGACAAGCTTGCATCGTATCGATTCCTCGCGAAAGCTTTGCAACGAGTGACCGCGCTGCCATGGAGGCTCGTCGTAGTGGGCGACGGGCCGGCGCGACACGAGGTCGAAGCGGCGTTTGCCGCTTTTGATCGCGATCGTTTGCGCTTCGTCGGTGAGCGCGGGCCGGCAGAGATCGTGACGTTGCTCTCGCGCTCCGACTTGTTCGTGTGGCCCGCGATCGGCGAAGCGCTGGGCATCGCCCTTCTCGAAGCGCAGGCGTGTCAGGTTCCAGTGATCGCTGGAGATTGCGGTGGTGTGTCCTCCGTCGTCGCACAGGATCGCAGCGGTCAACTCGTGCCCCCGCATGACGCCGAAACGTTCGCCGTAGCGACGACCCGTTTGCTGCTCGATTACAGATTGCGCGAGCGGCTTTCGCTCGACGCCCTTGCCTACGTCAAAGAGCGCCATGATCTGCCGGTCGCTGCAACCTTCCTCGATTGCTTCCTCCGCGAAATCGTTCGACAGCGAGCGCGATGATTCTCGACGTTATTCGTCACGCGAGCACCGAATGGAATGCGCAACGCCGCATGCAAGGAAGGCGTGACATTCCCCTGAGCTTGGAAGGTCGCGCAGAGCTCGCGCGCTGGCGCGTTCCGGCCGACGTGAAGCAAGCAAGCTGGTTCTCGAGCCCGCTCGTGCGCGCAGTCGAGACGGCGCGCGCGCTTACCAACTGGACAGGTTCAGGCCGAACCTGCGCTCGTTGAAATGGATTGGGGCGAATGGGAAGGCGCAACGCTCGCTGATCTGCGGTCACGCCATAGTGAAGAATTTCGAGCGAACGAGCAGCGCGGATGGGATTTCCGTCCCGCCGGGGGCGAGAGCCCGCGCGAAGTCCTCGCCCGCGTCCGTGCCTGGATCGAGGAGGTTTCCACTCGCGAATCATCGGTCGCCGCGGTAACACACAAAGGCGTGCTACGGGCGCTTTTCGCCGCGGCGACTGGCTGGGATATGCTCGGGAAGCCTCCGCAGCGCCTCTTGCCCGGATGCCTGCATCGCTTCGCCGTCGACGAGAGCCAACGACTGTCGGTGGTCGAATGCAATATCGCGCTTGCCACCCGCGAGTTTCTGTAAGGTGCCGTGATAGCCGTCGGACTCACTCGTACCGCAAAGGTCCGCCCCATGAAATCGCTCGCGTTGCCGTTCCGTAACCGCATCTTCCGCCGTGCTCCACGGACGGAGTTGCCGACGCGCATCAGCGAAAGGATCGAAGCGCAGGAATCGGCGAGCGAGGTGCTCCTCGGCTGGATCCAGCTCGCGATCGTCGTTGGCTTCGGCGTCGTCTATATCGTCTCCCCAAAGACGTTCGCCGCAGATGCACCGTTTCGACCGGTGCCGTGGGTGCTGTCGGCGTATCTCGTGTTCACCCTGTTTCGTCAGTTCCTGGCGCTGCGTCGCCGGCTGTCGGAATGGTTTCGCTACACGTCGATCGTCGTCGACATGTCGCTCCTGGTCGCATTGATCTGGAGCTTCCATCTGCAGTACCAGCAGCCGCCGTCGTTCTATCTCAAGGCGCCCACGCTGATGTACATATTCATTTTCATCGCGCTTCGAACGCTCAACTTCGACATGCGCAAGGTGCTGACCTCGGGTGCGGTCGCGCTCGCAGGATGGATCTTTCTCGTCGCGTACGTCATTCGTGATCCCGCGAACACGATGATCACCAACGATTACGTGCATTACATGACCTCGAACAGCGTGTTGATCGGGGCCGAAGTCGACAAGGCGATCGTGATTGTCATCGTGACGGCGATCTTGAGCATTGCAATCTTTCGCAGCCACCGATTGCTCACGTTCGCGGTCACCGAAAGCCAGGCGAGCCGCGAGCTTGCGCGCTTCGTGCCTGCCGAAGTCGCAGCGCTCGTCAAGGACTCGAACGAAGGCGTTCGCGTAGGAAGCGCCGAGCTGATAGAAGCGACTGTGATGTTCCTCGACATCGAAGGGTTCACCGCGATGTCGGAGCGCATGGCGCCCGAGAAGCTGGTGCGAACGCTGAACGAGTTCTATGCGGCGGTGGGCGAGCCGCTTGGGCGTTACGACGGTGTGATCAACCAGTTCCAGGGCGATGCGGTGCTTGCGACGTTCAATGCACCGCGCCCCAATACCGAGCATGCGGCGAACGCGTTGCGCGCAGCGATCGAAATCGAATCGATGCTTTCAAAGTGCACGTTTCAGGACGGTCTAACGCTGCGCGCACGCATCGGGATCAATACCGGGACGATGATCCACGGCATGATCGGCACGCCGGATCGACTTGGCTACACGGTACTGGGCGACGAGGTAAATGTCGCGGCCCGCCTCGAGGCCCTCAACAAGCGCTACGAGACGACGATCATGGTGTCCGAACAGACGCGTCTGAAAGCGGGTGAGGACCGTTTTCCGTTTCACCTGGTCGATGAGGTTCAGCTGCGCGGTCGCACGAGCACGACGCGCATCTACAGTGTTTCAGCAACGCCGCCGGTCGCGCCTGCTCAGGCTGCGTAACCTTGGCTTGCGCGCAAAGCGAGCAGGCGCGCGAGATTGCTGCGCGCCGGACCTTCGTAGGTCGTGCGAAAGTAATCGGTTGCGTAAAGCCAGCGCCGCTCGAGAAGGCGGCCCAGGAACACGACCTGTCTAGTGTAGTAATCGTCGTCGGACTGGCCGCGCGCCTCGCGCCGCAACAGGTCCCCTTTGCGCATGAACTCGTCCCACGGAGCACCCAGTCCCGCGAGATCGATGTCGACGACATAGGCGCGATCGCCGTACATCGTCGATGCATTGTGCGCAGTAGCGAGAATCAGGCGCACGATGTGATGGCGAAACGACCGGGCCGCGCCGTCCGACAAATCGACGAACAATGCCGCGCTGCGCCGTTCGTTGTCGCCCGCCCCCGGCTCGAGAACCGCGTCGTGGAACCACAACGCGAGCTCGACCGAATCGGCGCTGCCCAGTAGCGGCGCAACTTCGTCGACGCGATCGATGCAGTCGCGGATGTGCTCGAAATTATGGAAATGGCGATTGCTTGCGCCCAGCAATCGCTCCAGAGCCGCATAGGCATCGCTTCCGTCATGCGACGCATGCAGCACCGCTCGATTCCACAACGACATGAAACGTTCCGCACCGAACGCCGAGTCGCCCGAACGCAGTGCGCGGCTGGCCGCCCTCGCGGTCATCGTCTCGCTTTCGCAGGCGTAGTGAGGCTTTGCCTAATTCGATCCCGATTGCGCGCTTTGCAACTGTTCGCGCAGCCGAGCGTGCGCCATCAACTCCTGCGCGAGGCGAGTCGAAAGCTCGCGCATCACATAGAGCGCGCGCTGCGGACTCTCGCACGCGAGGCGCAGGAAAACGTCGCCGGAAATGCGCAAGGCCCTGACCGCGTCCTTGGCGCGCACCGTCGCACTGCGCGGAGCATCGCAGATAACGCCCATCTCGCCCATCACCGAGTTCTTGCCCTGCACGGCAATCACGAACTCGCCGCCGTCCTTGGTCTTGCCGACCACCTCGACCGTGCCCTCGAGGATCACGTACGCCGAGTCCGCGGGATCGCCCTGCTGCATCAACACGTCCCCCGGCTCGAAGCGCAGCACGCTGCCGGTGAACGCGAGGAGCTTCAACTGCGCAGGCGACAGCCCGCCGAACAGCGGCACGTTGCGCAGCATTTCGGCTTCCTGAAAGACGTCCACGCCTCGCTCCCGACGACGATGGGAACAGAATACGGCATCGCCCTTGGCGTGGAAAGGTGGTCCGGCGAGCGGTCGGACACATCCGCTGGAAAGCTCTTCGCCCGCTCCAGGGCGGGGCGATGCGTGTGCTGCTGCTATCCTGCCCCGCCCACCAAATTGCAGCAAAGCCATGCCCACGACGTACGACGACGAGTTTTATCGCGATATCCTCGAAGGGCTGGCGATCTACACCGGCAGCGCTTTGCAGCGCGACGTCCTTCGTGCGCTCTCGGCGTCGCAGGCACCCGGCATAGGCGAGGCGCTCAACAAGAACCAGATCGCGAGCAAGATGTGGCTTGCGCAGTCACTTTTCGACAGCGTCGGCGGACGCCTTGGTCAGGTGCTGATACTCGGCGGCTGGGTGGGCGTGCTCGGCGCGGTGCTGCTGCACGATCGCCGCTTCTCGATCGATCGGGTCGTCAGTGTCGATGTCGATTCAAGCTGCGCGCCAGTCGCACAGGCGTTGAATGCGACGCATGTCGAAACGGCTCGTTTTGTCGCGATGACGCGCGACATGCTCGCGATCGATTACGCGCGCGAGTTTCCCGCTTCGACTGCCGGCGCGACCGACGTGATCGTCAATACGAGCTGCGAGCATCTCGCTGATTTCGACGAATGGTTCGCGCGCATTCCGCCGGGCCGACTTCTCGTCCTGCAGTCGAACGACTACTTCGCCTGCGCCGAGCATGTCGCTTGCGTGCCGGATCTTGCAACGTTTCGCTCTCAAGCGCCGCTTGCCAACATCCTCTTTGCCGGCGAGCGCAAGCTTTCCCGCTACACGCGCTTCATGCTGATCGGGATGAAATAACGATAAGCTCGCGAGCATCGAGCCAGCGCACCTCGCCGCGCGTGCGCGTCCACGCAAGAAGCTGCGCCAAGAATGCGAATGCCGGCGCGTCGAAATTAAGATGATGCGTCAAAAGGCCCGTTGCTTCGTCAGCGTCGAGCCGCCCTTCGCGACGCGCAGTCAGGTGATCGACGATTCGCGCAACCACCTTTTCGCCACCAATGAACGTGCGACCACTTTTCCACGCGATCGGGTCGACGTGCGTGTTGCAGTAAGCCACACCGTTTGCCGCGTGCCGCTGTGCGCGAGGCCCGAATGTCGACAGCGCGACCATTCCGGTGGCGGGCAGCGATGCGACAACGCTTGCGTCGATGCGATTCCACGGCGGCACGAGCATCGGCACGAAGCGGTCGCCGAATTCTTCCTCGAGGACGCGGCGCCCTTCGGAAAGCTCGGCGAGCATGGACACGAGCGGCCGATGCGCACCGAGCTCCCAGCCGCGCTCGCCCACCGGCGCGTGATTGTGATGCGCATAGCCGTGCTGAACGATCGTGACTTGCGCACAATGATCGATCGCGGCCGCGAGACTAGGTTTGATCGCCGCGGGAATCGCTGCGAGCGCGATCGGAGCATCTTCGCCTTGCGCCAACGCGACAAGGTAGCGAAGCTGCGGCGAGTCGCAGGTCGCGTCGTCGTCGCGCCACCATAGCGTCGCCTGGCATTCTCGCGCGCGCCATTGATCGAGCTCGCGTGCAAGTGGCGCAAAGTCCGGCGTCAATGCGCAGCCTCGGACCGTGTCGCACAGAGTTCCGCGACGATCTGCGCGCTTCGTGGGACGCCATCGATGTCGTAATTCCATGGGGTCGGCGGCCGAGTCGCAGCGAGGTCGATCGCTTCGGCCAGGCTTGGCGCGCCGAGACCGTGCTCGTCGACGACGACCGCAAGGCCGCGCGCCGCCAGACGGCCAGCACGCATCGGCTGCTCGGTCTCCCCACCGCCTGCAAACGGCACGAATACCGCGTGCGCACCGCTTTGCATGACGTCCAGCATCGTGTTGTAGCCGCATTGCGAAACCGACACGAGCGCATTGCGCAACAACGCCGGAAAATCTTCGCGAGCGCGCTCGACAATCGCATTCGGTCCGGCGCGACGTTGCAATAGCCGGAACTGATCAACGGCCAAGTTGTCGCCAACCAGAATGCGCCAGGCCAGATCGCGATGCTGCGACAAGTGTCGCGCAGCAATCGCCGCGGACAAGAGATCGATCCCGACCGCACCGCCGCCTGCGGAAACGACGATCTCGCGACGATCCTGCGCCGTTTCCGATTGCATCGTAGCGGCGACCACGTAGCCGGTGTGATGCACTGCCGGCGCTAGATCCATTGGCGCATCCGACGAAAACGATTCATCGAAGCGAACCAGCCGCGCATCGCCGTGCACGAGAATGGCGTCGAAGTGACGTCGCGCTGTTTCCAGTGCTTCACGTTCACGGGCGGCGCTGCGTCCCTGCAGAATGTCGCGCACCGACACGATCGCAAGCGGCCGCGGCCGCGTCGCCAAAACGCGCTCGAGCAATGGCTGAAGCTCGAACGAGAGCGCACGCCGACCGAAAGGAAACGTCTCGACGATCACGACATCGGGCTTCAACTCGTCGTACAGCGCAAGGAGCGAAGCGCAGCGTCGCGCTCGAAACGCGTCGTCGATCGGCGCTCCGGCGTCATCGCGCAGTGGAATGAAAGTCGCATCGCTCACTCGAATCGGAGGCAGTTGGACGCTGCGAATGCCCTCTGGTGCCGCACGCCGTATCGGCATTCCACCGCTGACCAGGCACACGTCAAATCCCGCACGCGCGAGCCCGCCTGCTACCAAACGCGCGCGCATCAGATGCCCAACGCCGAGCAAATGCTGGACGTGAAACAGAACGGAACGCTTTTTCACGCGGTCGCGCGTCATTCACCGACGCGCGTTTGCTGCGTCGCGCTCAGTACTGCCCCACTGCGCGCGCCCGCCGCGCCGGCAGTCTCACCGCGCGCTGCGCAACCAGATCGGTGATGACCGAAAGGCCGCCAAGCATCGCCTGCGCGCCCGCCAGCGAAGGCAGCGGCTGCTCGGGCAATTCGCGCAGCGCCTTGGCCATCAGCGATGCGTCGTGCGGACCTTCGGGATCGAGCATGCGCACCAGGCCGAGCTCGGCGGCGCGCTGCGCGCGGATGATCTGCTCGCGACGCGGCAATACGCGCGGGATCAGGATCGCACGCTGGTCCAGCGAAAGAATCTCGCAGAACGTGTTGTAGCCGGCCATTGCCACGATGCCGACCGCATGCTGCATCAGATGCTCGACGTGCGTGTCGAACGTCAGCACCTCGATGCGCCCGATGCGCTCCGCGCGCTCGCGAAACAGCCGTTGCTGCTCGGCCGCCATGAAGGGGCCGGTGATGATGAGCGCGCGATAGGGAATCGCGGGATCGCTTTCGTACGCGCGCAAGACCCAGTCGATCGCGGTGATGCCATCATCGCCCCCACCGACGGTGACCAGTACGTAGGGCTCGCGACGAGCAGCGCTTTCGCCGAGACTCCATTGAGGCACGCCGCGGCGAAGGTAGCCGGTGTAGACCATCTTTTCGCGTACGCGCTGCGGACACGCAACGCCGGCGAGTGGATCGGCGAAGCGCGACAGGCCATACACCCATATCTCGTCGTACAGATGCTCGAGCGATGGCAGCACTTTCTTGCGCTTCCATTCGCGCATCAACAAGCCCGGCTCGTCCATGATGTCGCGCAGGCCGAGCACGAGCGTGGTTCCGTTCGCCTTCAGCATCTCGAGCGTCGCGAGAACCTCGCCTTCGAGGCCGAGCGGCTCCTTGTCGACGAGAAACAGGTTCGGTCGAAAGCTTGCCGCGGTCTGGCGAATAATCGCGGCGCGAATCGCCATCGTCTGGCCGAGCTCGATATGAAGCCCGAGCGACTGGTAGTCCCCGTCATGCAGCTTGACGACGCCGGGGATGCGAACGAAATCCACGCGCGGCAGAAAATCGAAGCTGCCGATGATCGGCGAACCCGACAGGATCAGGACCGACACGCCCTTGTAGCGGTCGACGATCGCGTGGGCAATCGCACGGCAGCGGCGCAAATGACCAAGGCCGAAGCTGTCGTGGCTGTAGACGAGGATCCGGGCGTTGTCGAGTCGTTCCAATGCACCTCCTCGATCGGCTATTGCCACCGGCGCCGCGAGGTCCGTAGCATAGCCGACAATCCTCGGCTGGCAATACCCGTCCCGTCGCGAATAATCGCCAGTTTGCGATTCGGCGCGTTCTTTTCCCATCACCCTATGTCGAATGGAACCGGAGTTGCTTACGCGAAGGGCGACGCCGCGCCGCGCCGGCCACAGGCTTCGCTGAAACGCTGGATTTCCGCGCTACGCCTCGCTTCCGGGCTGGTGCTGGCGGTCTATGTGACCGTTCACCTGTCCAATCACGCGCTCGGCGTCATTTCGGTCGATTGGCAGGAGGCAATGCGGCGAGTCGTGTCGCCGCTCTGGCAGAGCTGGCCCGGAACCGTCCTTCTCTACACCTCGTTTGCCGTGCATCCGTTGTTGGGGTTGTATGCGCTCTGGCGGCGCCGGACGTTGCGCATGCCCGCGTGGGAATTTGCGCAACTCGCGCTCGGGCTCGCGATTCCGCTGCTCTTGTTTCCCCACATGTTCGGCACTCGCGTTGCGGCGGCGATGCTGGAGGCTGACACGTCCTATCCGACAGTGATCACTGCGATCTGGTCGAAGCCGCAAAACAGCGCGCGTCAGTTGCTGCTGATTGCCGTCGTATGGATGCATCTTTTGATCGGACTGCACTATTGGCTGCGCGTCCGCGCAGGTTATCGGCGCAACTTTGCGGCGCTGATGCCACTTGCAGTGCTGTTGCCGGCGCTCGCGGTGCTTGGATTTTTCGGCTCGCTCGCCGAGATCAGGACGAGGGATTTCGGTCCGGCGCTGGCGCCGCCCGATCCGGCCGATGTCGCGCGCTTCGATTCGCGTCTGGTTGCGGCGTATGCATCGTATGCAGCACTGCTTGCTTGCGTGCTTGTCGCGCGCGAAGGGCGCCGTTACTGGGCGACGCGGCATGGCGTGTATCGCATCCATCATTCGAACGGGCGCGTCGTGGTTGCGCCCTTTGGACAGTCGGTGCTCGAGGCCCTTCGTCACGAGGGCATTCCGCATGCATCGGTGTGCGGCGGCCGGGCGCGGTGCACGACGTGTCGCGTTCGGGTTGGTCGCGACGCACCGTTGCCCGCGCCTGAAGCACTCGAGACGCACGCCCTCGCGCGCATTCATGCAGCGCCCGATGTGCGACTGGCGTGTCAGTTGCGCCCGTCGAACGACGTTCGCATCACACCTCTGATGCCGCCGCATGTCAGTGCGGCCGACGCGAATGCGACGAGCATGCCTGGGCGCGAGCGCGCGGTCGCGGTCATGTTCGTCGATCTGCGCGAGTCGAGTCGACTTGGCGAGCAGCGCTTGCCCTACGATGTATTTTTCATCCTCAATCGATTCTTTTCCGAAATGTCCGAAGCGCTGCGCGAGACCCACGGCTATTACTCGACATTCAACGGCGACGGATTCATGGCGCTCTACGGTACCGAAGGCGATCTTGCGCGCGCATGTCGCGACGCAATGCATGGCGCGCTCGCCATTCAGGAACGCCTGGAGCGAATCAATGCCGTGCTGGCGGCCGATTTGAAGGAACCGCTGCGCGCAGGGGTCGGTATTCACGCAGGCGATGCGATCGTCGGCACGATGGGACCGCCGCATCATCCGATCCTCTCGGCACTTGGCGATACGGTGAATGTCGCCGCGCGCCTGGAAGGCGAAACCAAGCTTCATCAATGCATGCTCGTCGTGTCGAAGGAATGCGTGGATGCTTCCGGAGTCGATTTGTCGGGCCTGCCGGTCCATACGGCCAACGTCCGGGGCCGCGGCGGCGCGGTGAGCTACTACGCGGTAAAAGACCTCGTCCTCATACGCGAGCGGCTTGCGCGAGTGGCGTTGACGCAGCGACAATTCGCATGATCAGCGACGAATATTTCCAGAGCAAGCTCGCGTTTCGCGGGCGCGGTCTTGCCGATCTGGATCGCTTGATTGGCGGTGTAGGCGACACGATCGATGCGCTGTCAACGACGCGCAACCCCGTGCGGATCCTCGAGCTCGGCTGCGGCTATGGAACGGCGCTACTCGAGCTTGCCGCGCGTTACGGCGATCGCGTTACGCTCACGGGAGTCAATCGCAATCGCCATGACGGCAATCCGGAGATCCTGATTCGCAACGCCGTCGTACATGGCTTGTGGTCGGCGAATGAGACAGCTCGGAAGCTTCCCTCGCTCCACTATGCGGACGTTGCGCGCGGACTTCCTTTTGCCGACGCCGCCTTCGATCTCGTCTACAGCCAGGTCGCATGGATGTACTTCGGCGACAAGCTTGCGGTGTTGCGCCACGTGATGCGCGTACTCGCGCCGGACGGCATCGCGAAAATCGATGTCGACGAGCTGCGGCCCGGTCTACCCAACGAGTATCGTCGACTGGTCGAGATTTGGGAGAAGGGGAAGCTCGTGCCCTTCGGCGATTACGTACGCCGTTATGGCGTCGATCTGTTGCCAGCCCGCGAGGGCCAATATTTGCGCTTCGGACCGGTGCGCGATTTTGCGAGCGATGTCGAACTGGTTCTGGAAATCGATGCGAGCACGATTCACGCCGATTGGGACGGAATCAAGTGCGTTTACCGCGTGACGCCTTGATCGATGGCTGATCGCTGAGCTCGAGCCAGGTGGCCGCGTGGTCGCTCGGCTTGTCGCGACCACGATGTTCGATGTCGACACCAGTGGCGACGATGGAATCGCGAAGCGACGCGCTCGGCAACACGAAGTCCATTCGAAACCCGGCGTTACGCCGGAAATAATTGTCGTTTGGCCAGAAAGTGTAAATGCGCGCGCTCGGATGCAGCTCGCGCGCGGCGTCGATCCAGCCTTGCGATAAAAGCCGTCGATAGAGATCGCGCGTGACAGGTTGCATCACCGCGTCGAGGCGCCACGCCCACGCGTTGTAGATGTCGGCGTCGGTCGGCACGACATTCAAATCGCCGGCGAGAACGATGTCGCGCCGCGACTCGTGCAGTGAGCGCGCGTGTGCAATTAATCGCTTGAACCACGCGAGCTTGTAGTCGAAGTTAGGGCTTCCCACCGGATTACCGTTGGGAAGGTAAATCGACGCGACGAGAAGGCCGCGAATCTCCGCTTCGATGTAGCGCGCCTTGGTGTCGCTGTCGTCTCCCGGCATACCGCGCCGCACTTCCTTGGGAACCTCGCCTTTCGCCAGAATGGCAACACCGTGATGCGCGCGCTGACCATGCCAGATCGCACCGTAGCCGGCGGCTTCGATCGCTCGCGCAGGAAATTTCGTGTCATCGGTCTTGAGTTCCTGCAAGCACGCGACATCCGGTTGCGTTTCCTGCAGCCATTCGATCAGGCGAGGCAGGCGGCCGTTGACGCCGTTGACGTTGTAGGTGGCGATTTTCACACCAGCCGCTGGCGCCGCGCATTCAATCGCGCGCAACTCGCGATCACTGAATCACTTCGTCCGCGCGCTGGATAAGCGATGGTGGAATCGTGCGTCCGAGTGTTTTCGCTGTCTTCAGGTTGACAACGAGCACAAATTTCGTTGGTTGCTCCACCGGCAATTCGGCGGGATTGGCACTCTTCACAATCCGATCCACGTAGCCTGCCGCGCAACGAAACATGTCGTCGAAGTCCGGTTCGTACGACATCAGCCCACCGGCGTGCGCGACATCGCGCACGAGAAACATCGTCGGCAGTCCTGCGCGCATCGCCATTTCCGGCAGGCGCGCCGGGAAGCGCCTGCGTCAAATACTCCAACTGCTTCGCTCCGAATCCGCCGGGCACGAGCGTGGTGAAGCCCGTGATCGTGCCGCCCAGCCGGGCCAGATTTGGAATCAACCCGACGCCCACCGGATCGGCCACGGCGACGATCGGAATCGCTCCCGCCGCATCCTTCGCGGCGCGCGTGGGTTGCGGCGCCACTGCGACGATGAGATCGGGCTTCAGCGCAACGAGCTCAGCAGCGAGGGCCGGTAAGCGGTCCTGCACACCGCCCGCTCCACGTCGGTCCACCGTGAGATTGCGGCCCTCGACCCATCCGAGCCTCGCCAACTCCCGAGTCAACGCGTCATAACCAGGACCTTCGCAGCGTACGCCGCAGATTACGCCCAGGCGCACCGATTTGACGGACTGTTGCGCCCGCGCGTCGATCGCAAGAGTCATCGAATAGGCGCTTCCGAAGCACACGCGAGTGCGGCACGTCGTCTCACGTCGGGCTCCAAAGTAGGCGCGCGGGAGGCGATGAGCGCAACCTTAGCGCAACTTGGATGCTACCTCCTGCAGCACGACCGCTGTTTCCCGCGAAAGCTTCAACCGATCCGACACCGCAAACCCGCTTGGCTCGCGATCGAGCAACGTGATAAGAAAGACGCACGCCGCGAGATAAGTTCCGGTCGGCGTGGGATGGCTTCCATCGTCCGCATACAGCTGAATCGACGCATCGCGCCGCAACGCATCGTGCCACGCACGGCCCACCGGCACGACGCGCGCGCCGATCTCGCGTGCAATGCTCTCGACAGCAGCGGTGAGCGCGTCCTGCTTATCAAGCGCATTCGCTCGCGACCAGGTGAGATAGAGCGCTATTTTCGCGCCGCTCGCGCGAATCACTGGATCGAAAATCCGTACGTTGTCGTGATAGCGCGGCACGTTCTTGAGCGGCAGCGTGGATTGCTCCTGCAGCACGACGTAGTCCCACGAGTTCGATTCGATCGCCGCGCGCGCCGCGCCCGCGTTCCAGTGTCGACGCAAGCTCGCACCACCCGCCACGATCATTCGCGTCTCGACAGCAAGCGGGCGATCGCACTGTGATGCCAATTCCGCCAGCATCCGCGGCAGGTCGCTGCGCGAAGTGAAGCTGTTGCCGATGAACAGAAGCTTCACTACTTCGTCAGTTTGCGAAATGCGCTCCAGTGTCTTAGCGCATCGCGTTGTGCTCCGCGCGCCTCGAAGAGCCTCGCGAGATTGAAGTGCGCGTCGGCGAAGTCTGACTTGACGTCGAGCGCTCCGCGATAATTCACGATCGCCGCGGCTGGATCGCCAAGATCCTCGTGCAGAACGCCCAGGTTGAAAAGGAGCGTCGCATCCGCGCCAAAGCGATCGAGCGCCGAACGGTAGACGGTCACCGCTTCACCAAGACGCGCGCGCTCGTGAAGCAAGCGTCCGAGATTGACATACGCATCGCGATTGCCGGGATCGGCGTCGATCGCGCGGCGATACGCATCGCACGCGGCCTCCGGCGCGCGGCCTTCGAGCGAAATCGCGCGATCGAACCAGTCTTCGTTCGCAGGGGGCTGCGATTGGCCCGGGCCGATGAATACCAGTCGCCCAGCCGGTGAAGTGACTTCGAATTGCAGCAGATACTGACCGTCGTCCGGGCGCCAGCGCGTTTGGCCTTCATTGACGACGACCACATCGCCCTGTGCCTCGATGCGCAGCCCCGCCAGCGGCATCGACTCGGGAAGCTTCGCGCGCAGCTTCCGCAGCGAGCGAAGAATGCGGCCCGTCGGAATGCTCGCGTCAGAGAGCGCCTGCGCCGCGCGCAACACGACGAGATCCTGAAACGTGAACCGGTATTCGCGTCGCGCACCTCGCGTCGGAGCAACGAATCCGGCGTCGATCAATCCAGTGACGACCGAGCGCGGCAAGCCCAACAGCTTGCCCACTTCGCGCAGCGTATAACCTTCGGACACAAACACACCGTAACGTGAACCGCTCTACATCGCAAGATACACCGACGCAAAAGTTCGTGACGCCGGCGACCGACGTCGAGTGCTAACCGCGCTTGGCGACCTTGCGCTTTGGCGTCTCGACTTCGGCTGCGACTTTGCGCGCCGGCTTGCGCTGTGATTTCGGCGCTTCCGCGGGCGCTTCCCCACCTTTCGCAGCGCGCTTTTGCGGCGTCGTCTTGGCAAGGCTCGCGCGCAACGCGTCCATCAGATCGATCACCTGCGCGCCCTTGTCGGGCTCGGTCGGCGAAATCGCAATCTCCTCGCCCTCGACTTTGCGCTGGATCGCGTTCTCGATGCGCTTCTTGACGTCGTCCTCGTAGGCGCTCGGATCAAAGGCCGGCGAGCTGATCTGACCGATCAGTTGCTTGGCGAGCGCCAATTCGTTGTCACGCACCGGCGCTTCTTCGACCCCCACTTCATCGATCGTGCGCACTTCGGGCGCGTACAAGAGTTGTTGCATCACAAGGCCGCCTTCGACGGCACGCAATTGCACGATGTATTGCTTGCCGCGCGCAGCATAGCGACCCACCGCCGTCTGCCCGGTCTGCCGCATGCTTTCGGCCAAGAGCGCATACGGCTTCGCGCCGCCCTTGTCGGGACCGAGGAAGTACGCCTTGTCGTAATAGATCGGATCGATGCTCTCGGCGGGAACGAATTCGGCGATCTCGATGGTTTGCGTGCCCTTTTCCTCCAGCTCCTTCAATTCCTCGGGCGTGAACGTGACGTACTGGTCTTTGGTGAACTCGTAGCCCTTGACCATGTCCGCGCGATCGACGATCACGCCTTCGCGCGCGCAAATGTATTGCTGCTTCAAGCGCGAGCCGCATTCGCGATGCAGAAGATTGAACGAGATGCTCGCCTGCGCCTGGGTCGCCGCGTAGAGCTTCACGGGAATCGACACCATGCCAAACGAGACCGTCAGCGAAGCCAGAGCGCGTGCCGCCATGACGAACCTTTGCCGATGGGAGGGGCGTGCGTCGTGCCTGACAAGGCCCCGGTCCGCCATCGTGCCAAAATGCGCGTCGACATTCAACTGCAGCATGCAGCCCCAAGACTTTGTTGCAAATGGACTATTTTGCGGTTGGCCGCGGTTGGCACCGCAATCGGTGGTAGTTCCCGCCCATGGCCCTCGAGCGTTATCGACAAAAACGCGACTTCGCGATCACGCCCGAGCCCGCGGGCAAAATGGCAACATCGCGCGCGCAAGGCTTGACCTTTGTCGTGCAAAAGCACGCCGCAACGCGCCTGCACTTCGACTTTCGGCTCGAGCTCGATGGGGTCCTTTTGAGCTGGGCGGTGCCGAAGGGACCGAGCCTCGATCCCAACGACAAGCGCCTCGCGATGCATGTCGAGGACCATCCGCTCGAGTACGGTGACTTCGAAGGCGTCATTCCGGCGAAGCAATACGGAGCCGGAACCGTGATGGTGTGGGATCGCGGGACGTGGCGTCCCACGTCGGATCCCAAGGTCGCGTACGCGCGCGGTCATCTCAAGTTCGAGCTCTTCGGTGACAAGCTCAAGGGCACCTGGAATCTCGTTCGCAGCAGGAGCGGGAAGTACGGTGGCGACAAGAGTTGGCTCTTGTTCAAGGAGGCCGACGACCACGCGCGCCTGGGCGGTGCCGCGCAGATCATCGACGATCGACCGGACAGCGTTTTGACCGGCCGCAGTCTCGCAGCGATCGCAGCGCAGAGCGATCGTGTGTGGCATTCGAATCGCTCGGCCGATGCGAACGTCAAAAGTGGCGCGATCAAAAAGCGCGCTGTCCCTTCAACGGCGAAGCTCGCGAATTTGCAGGGTGCGATCAAGAGCGGGCTGCCCGACAAGGTGGTCCCGCAGCTTGCGACACTGACCAAGCACCCACCCGTCGGACCCAACTGGGTGCACGAAATCAAGTTCGACGGTTATCGCATGCTGGCGCGAATCGAAAACGGCAGCACGCGCATGATGTCGCGCGCAGGAAAGGATTGGACCGAAAACTTTCCCACGCTGGTGCGCTCGCTCGCGCAACTTCCGCTGCGCTCCGCGTGGCTCGACGGCGAGGCGGTCGTGCTGGACGCGAACGGCCGCTCGACTTTTCAGGGGCTGCAGAACGCGCTCGACGGTAAGGCGGTGTCAGGCCTCTCATATGTCGCGTTCGATGTGCTTCATCTCGACGGTGTCGACCTTCGCGGCGCGGCACTGACCGAGCGCAAGCGCGTGCTGCGGGATCTTATCGCCGGCGCGCCGACGGACGTGCGTTACAGCGAGCACTTCGACGTTCCTGGTCCGGCATTTTTTGATAACGTCGCAAAGCTCGGGCTCGAAGGCATGGTGTCCAAGCGCGCGGATGCGCGCTATGTTGCCGGGCGCAGTCCGGCATGGCAGAAAATCAAATGCCCGCGGCGCGATACGTTTGTTGTCGGGGGTTATACCGATCCGGAAGGCTCGCGACAAGGCTTCGGGGCGTTGCTGCTCGGACTCGCGCGCGACGACGGAACGCTCGACTATTGCGGACGCGTCGGGACGGGATTCAATGACGCCACGCTGACGAGCCTGCATCGCACGCTGGTGGGACTCGCACATCGCGACACGCCCTTCATGAATCCTCCGACCGGTATCGACGCTCGCGGCGTGCATTGGGTGAAGCCGCAGTTGATGGCGGACGTCTCGTACGGCGAATGGACCGACGAGCGCACGTTGCGCCATCCCGTATTCATCGGACTCAATCGAACGGCGCAGAACCCGATGCCGGTGCGGTCACGCGATGACACCGATGACAAGCCGGCGATTGCAGCGAAGGACACAGTCGCCGGCGTCACGATCAGCAATCCCGACAAGATTCTTTACCCGGAAGCGAAGCTCACCAAGCGGGATCTCGCTCACTATTACGAAAGCGCCGGCGAATGGATGCTGCGCGAGATTCGCGATCGGCCGCTCTCGCTCGTGCGATTTCCCAACGGCTGGGATCAGAAAGGTTTTTATCAAAAGAACGCCGATGCGAGCGTGCCGAAAGTGATCTCGCGTGTCGCAGTCGACGACGAAGGGTCGCTCTACATGATGGCCGAGTCGGTGCCGGCGATTGTCGCGATGTTGAACCTCGGCGCCCTCGAAATTCATCCGTGGGGATCGCGCAAGAACGACCTTGCACATCCTGATCGCATCGTGCTCGATCTCGATCCCGACGAAGGCTTGCCGTGGGCCGATGTGAAACAGGCTGCGTTGCTCGTCAAGACGCTCGTCGAGAATCTCGGCCTGGTGCCGTATTTGAAGACCACCGGCGGCAAGGGCTTGCACGTCGTCGTGCCTATTAAACCGACGCTTGCGTGGGACGACGTGAAAGGCTTCACCAAAGCCGTCGCGGAAATTCTGGAGCGCACGTTTCCCGATCGCTTCACATCGAAGCTTCTCAAGGTTTCGCGGGGCGGGCGTGTGTTCATCGACTACCTGCGTAACGCCGAGGGATCGACTGCGGTGGCCGCATATTCACTGCGCGCCAAGGCGAACGCACCGGTGTCCACACCGATTCACTGGTCCGAGCTTGGCAAGGACGTGCGCTTCGATTACTTCAACTCGCGTACGGTCCCCAAGCGTCTGGCCAAGCTTGCTGAGGATCCATGGCGATCGCTCGACGCCTCGGCGCGGCCGCTCACCGCGGCGGTGATGGCCAAGGTGGGCTATAAAAGCAAATGATCTCGCTTCGCACCGGCACGAGCGGGTACGGTTACAAGGAATGGCTGGGACGCTTTTATCCGGAGAAACTGCCCGCCAGCGCGATGCTGCGCTTCTATGCGCAACGATTCACGACGGTCGAGATCAACAACACGTTCTATCGCATGCCCTCCCCCAAAGTGCTCGAGCAATGGATGAGCGAAGTACCGGATGACTTCACGTTCACGCTGAAAGCACCGCGGCGCATCACGCACATCCAGCGACTCGTCGACTGCGCCGAGAACACCACCGAGTTCCTGCGTCGCGCCGACACATTGGGCAATCGCCTCGGGCCGATCCTGTTTCAGCTCCCGCCGTTTCTAAAAAAGGATGTCGCGCGATTGCAAAGCTTCCTCGCCACGCTTCCGCCAGGCAAGCCGATGGCCTTCGAATTCCGTCACGACTCATGGCATGACGACGAAGTGCACGCCGCGCTTGCCAATCATGGTGCGATGCTATGCGTCACCGATACCGACGAAGGCGAAACACCATTCGCAACGACCGCGCGCGAAGGCTATCTGCGCCTGCGACGCACGCACTACAGCGACGACGAGCTTGCCACGTGGGCTGTGCGCATCAGTTCGACGACTGGAATCGAGCGGGCGTGGGTTTACTTCATGCACGAGGACGAAGCGCTCGGGACGGTGTTCGCCGAGAAGCTCGCTGCGCGCTGGAAAGCTTTGGCCGGCTAATTCGCGGGCGCAGCCCGCAAGGTTGCTTCGGCAATCACGCGCTCCAGCACATCCATGTCGACAGGCTTCACCGGATGCCAATCGAAGCCGGCCTCCGTGGCGCGATTGCGATCCTCCGCCTGTCCATAACCGGTCAGCGCAATCAACCGATGCTAGGGTCGATTGCACGCAGTCGCCGCGCAACTCGTAACCGTAGATGCCGGGCAACCCGATGTCGAGCAGCGCAATCTCGAAGCGCGAGTGTGCGGCAACCTCCAATGCCTCTTCGCCACTACCCGCCGCGCTCACATGATGACCACGCGCCACGAGCGCGGCGGCCAATGCGATTCGTTCGTCACGCGCCGCGAAAAAAGCCTTCGGGCGCTTCGTCGAGCGCTTTTCTGAAGCTGTCGCTGGCTGGATCGCCAACCGGACGCACCGGCAAGCGCGCGATGAAGCGCCGATTGCCATCGAGCACTGCAATCGGCCATTCTTTCGGCAGGTTCTGCGCTTCGAGCACTTCCTGAAACAAAGCGGGCTTCAACGGAACCGAAAGGACGTAGCGCACCTAACCTTGCTCGACAACCGGGAGGCGAATGCGCACGGCCGGCTCGGTGATGCCGGTCCGATCGCAACGTCGCCGATCACACCTTGCCAGTTTTTAATGCTTGCTCGAACGTGCGCGCGGCGGCGGTGAAAGGCTTTTTCTCCTCGTATGGCTGGCTGGCATCGAAAAGCTGTTGCCGATCCGGCGTGGTGAGTCCGATATTGAGCCAATCGGTATGCGTAGCGAGTGCCCGACTCGCCATAGAACGCGCGAATGTCTCCTGCAGCAACTGAAGCGCCGTCGCGAGCGATTCGAGCGTGGAGACGTTCCCGCGGATTTCGGCATCGATCGCGCTCATGACTGCGCGGGCGCATCCGATCGACTCGCGACGCACACTTTGTCGCTCGTGATCGAAGCCAGGTGCCGGCGACTGCGATCAGGATCACCGGCACGATCGCCGCGATGACCAGGAAGTAAGCTGACGGCGAAGCTTCAAGCGACGCGCCCGAACCACACGATCGACAGCGCGGCGGCCGCTGCCATCAGCGTGGCGGCCGCGGCTGCGGCCAGCGCAGTTACCTCGGTGGTGCTACGCTCGAGTTGAAAGCGCGCAGTCAATGCTTGGTAGACCTTGACGAGCTCGTCGGAATTGGGTGCGTGAAAGTATTCGGCACGCGTGATCTCGGCGATCGATTTCAGCGTGTCTTCATCGAACGCCATGAACATCGAATAGCCATCGATGTTGGCAGGGCCGCCCCCGGCCTTGCCGAAACCGACGGTGAAGACGCGCACGCCTCGATTCGCCGCGAGGCTCGCCACCTGCAACGGATCGGGGCCGGTGGTGCGGCGTCCGTCGGTGAGCAGGATGATCGCGCCCGATGCGTGCGATCCCGGCGGAACCGCCTTGGGCTCGGGCTTTCTCTCTGCTTTCGCGTCCTGCTTCTTGATGCGCTCGCGCGTCGACACACCGCCCAGTACCGCTTTTTCCACGTCGATATCGTCGTCGGGAAACAGCGCCGCGAGCGAGACGAGAATTCCGCTGCCGATCGCCGTGTGCCGCTGCAACTCGAAGCGATCGATCGCGGCAACCAAGTCTTCCTTGTTGCGTGTCGGCTTTTGCACGAGCTGCGCGCTGCCTGCGAACGTGACGATACCAAGGCGCACGTCGTTGGGCTGCTGCTGCACGAAACCCTTCGCGGCGGCTTGCGCGGCAACAAGGCGATTCGGCTGCACGTCGGTGGCGCGCATCGACAGCGACACGTCGATGGCCATCACGATCGTGCGCTGCTCGCTCGGCAACGTGATGACGGTCGTCGGCCGGGCAGCGGCGAAAATGGCAACCCCAAGTCCGATGAGGAGCAAGGCCGGCGGAATGTGGCGTCGGATGTGCTGCTCCGGCCCGAGCGCATCCTTGACGAGCGCGAGATTGGAATAGCGGACGGGAAAATGCTTGCGACGCCGCAGCAGGACCACGTACAGCGCGATCAACGCGGGCAGCGCGACGAGAAGCCAAAGCGCTTCGGGAGTGAGAAACGTCATGGTCGTAGAGGAAATGTATCACTCGTCCTGCTGTTCGTCTGCCGCTCGCGTTGCTCGCGTGCTCGCGTGGAGCGCCGAGCCGACCACCGGATCAACCGTCGCGCCAGCGGCGCTCGGCGTCGTCCCAGGCAGCGAGCGCCTGCAGGTCAGGCACCCACGCCAGGCCGGTCCTTGCATCGGACGATACGGCGTCGGTTGTCACCAGCACATCGAGCAACGCGGGGCGATTGGCGAGCGCTCGGTCGATCGCAGCGGGAAGGTCCTCGGCACGTTCGACGCGCTCGCCATGCATGCCGAAAGCGCGCGCCATGGCGGCATGATCGGCGCGCTGCAGTTGGGTGCCGACGACTTTCCCGTAGGTAGTGGCCTGATCGAACACTTCGATCTGCCACGCGCCGTTGTTCGCAACGACGATCAACACGGGTGCGCAATGGCGCACCGCCGTGTCGATTTCCATCGCGTTGAACCCGAATGCGCCGTCGCCGGTGGCGACCACGACGGTTCGATCGGGACAGGCGAGCGATGCGGCGATGCCGAAGGACGTGCCCACGCCAATGCAGCCGAGCGGTCCGGGGTCGAGATACGTCGTGGTATTGAGACCGACTCGCGCAAAGCTCAGAAAATCACCGCCGTCAGCGACGACGATGGCATCGTTGCCGATTTTTTGCTGCAGATGCCCGAGCAGCGTGTTCGGGTGCATGTAGCCGTCGGCGCCGACCTTGGCGTTGCGCGTCGATTCGCGCAGCTTGCTCACGCGATCGACGTGTCGCGCGCGTAACGACGTCAGCCATTGCGCGTCCACGGAAGGATCGCGCTCGCCCGCATGCGCCACGAGTGCGTCGAGCGCCAATGCGCAGTCCGCAAATAGTTCGACATCGCCGCGACGGTTGTCGCGCAGCTCGGATGCGACAGCGGCGATCCGTATAAGGCGCGCATCGCCATAGACGGCGGGCGAGCCGTATGCGAGTTGAAAGTCGAGTCGCCGCCCGACGGTGACAATGACATCGGCTTCCCTCATCACCGTGCCGCGCATCGCGGTGACGACCGATCGATGCTGATCGGAGACGATGCCGCGAGTTTCGCCAGTGTCCAGATACGCCGCAGGAAGTCGATCGAGAAATCGCGTGAGCGCC
>DATLOI010000066.1:0-7371 GCA_035536295.1 Casimicrobiaceae bacterium | reverse complement strand
AGCCGTTCACGCTGATCTGACGTACGAGCATCACTGGCAAGCGGGTCAGATGATCGTATGGGACAACCGCTGTGTCATGCATCGTGCGACCGAATACGATCCGGCGAGAGAGCCTCGCGTCGTGCGGCGTTGCACGGTGCTCGGCGAAGTGCCGGAGTGAAGATCGGCCGAAAGTGAACCCCTACTTTCGGCCGGCGAAGTTTCCCGAAAATCGGTGGCAAAGCCACACGATTTTCGGCGGAACTGCGGAAACAACGAGAGCGAGTCGCGTCAACAAGGCCTAGCGCGCATTGACGGCGCACTTGACACGATCTCCGTTCGTCGTCGGCATTTGGGCTACGACGAGCATGCCAAGCCATTGACGCGTATCGTCAACACGAGGACTCGGCGCGCCGATTGCTCTATCGACAACGGAGCGATCGAAACTGAACCGCTCCGGTCCTTGGAGCCTACAACCCTCAAAGCGGCTTTGATCGGCCGCTTTTTTTGGTCACTTCGCCGGCACTGGCGCGTCGCGCTGATACGACTCCCACCACGCCATCGCATCGCGCTGCGTCCACGCGAGTCGCGACGAAAGTCGATCGAGCGCCTCGATCAACGCATCCGCCGACGCAGGACGTCGTCCGCGATCCTTTTCGAGCAGCGCCGCAATCAACGCATCGAAGTGCTCGGGAATGCTCGGGATGCTTGCGGACACGCGCGGCGCGGGGGTGTGCAGCACCTGATTGCTGATATCGAGATTATCGCCCTCTTCGAACAGCTGCTTGCCGGTCAAGAGGAAATAGCCGACCGCGCCCAAAGCGTACAGATCGGAACGCGCATCGACGTCGGAAGGATTGCGAATGCGCTCGGGAGACATGTAGCGCGGCGTGCCGAGTATCTTGATCTGCTTGGTGACATCGCGCGTCGCGTCGCGCTCGATGTCCTTGACGAGACCGAAATCGAGGAGCTTGACGAAATCATCCTCGCCGCGCCGACATAGCATGATGTTGTCGGGCTTCACGTCGCGATGGATCATGCCGCGCTTATGCGCTTCACGCAACGCAGCGGCGACCTGTCGCAGCACGTGAATCGCACGACCCGGTGGCACCGGTCCCGAATGTCGCACGAGCTCGGTCAGCGTCACGCCTTCGAGATATTCCATCACGTAGTACGGCTGCCCATCGCGATTCCGTCCGAAGTCGTAGATCTGCACGGTGTTCGGATGGCGAAGCTGGCTCGCCAGCTGCACTTCGCGCTCGAAGCGGTGAATGAATTCGTCGTTGCCGACAGTCTTCTTCAGCACCTTGACCGCCGTTGGACGTTTCAACAACGCGTGGCGCGCAAGATAAATCGTTGCCATGCCGCCTTCCGATAACTCGCGCTCGAGCGTGTACGCACCGAACCTTTGCAATCGCCCGAACTGGCGACGCAAACGTGCGAGTGATACACCCGAGGTGAGCGCTGCGATCAAAGACAATACGATGAAACCGGCGATCACCGAAAAACTGATGCGCAAGTAACGAAGCGCGGCGAACGCTTCGTCGACATCGCGCTCGGCGACGACTCCGATGTCGTAGGCGGGCAGCCAGCGCCATGCGCCGAGCACTTCGCGACCTGAATACGTGCGGTACGGCTCGACGAGAATGCCGCGTTGCTCGCTCTCCACGGACTTGTCACGCGCTGCGATCGCCAGCGCGGCGGCGAGTGTCAGCGGGCGAGCTCCAGGTTCGATCTTCGGCAAATGGCCGGAAGCGAGATCACCGCCCGGATCACGCACTGGCACCGAGAACACCGCCGATCCGAAGTGCTTTGGGAAATAACCCGCTTCGACGAACTCGTTCGCAGCGCGCGTCGATGTCAACATCACGCTGTCGTCGGTGAATGCGAACGCTTCGGTGGTGGTGCCAACACGCGCCGACGCGAACAAGCGCGCGAACTCGCGATCCGCGAGGATGCCTATCGCGAGCACCGCCATTGTCGGCGCGCTCGTGGTTGCGCGTACGGGTGCAAGCGCCCATGCGAGCGGACGCTTGCCTCCGTTCGCGTCGTCGATGTAAAGCTGCGGATCGGGCAACGGATGCACGAATTGCGGCAGACCGTCGAGGGCACGATCGAGCTTCTGACGAAAGTGCGGGGCGCGAATGCGCTCCCCGCACGGCATGGGAAGGTTCGTGACCAGCACGCGCCCTTCGCGATCGAGGAGCATGAACGCTGCTTCGTCCTGATGCGCGACCATCGCCGGCAATCTTTGTCGCAGCTCCTCGTCTTCGTTGCGACGACACGCGAGCGCGACACCCTCGCGAGCCGCGCTCGCGAGCCTCAACGCGGGCGTCACTATCTCCGGCTCGGATGCAAGGCGCTTCGCGTCCGCGCGGTGCTCGTTCGCCCATACGTCGACGCCGCGCACGACGGTGCCCAGAATTGCGTCGAGTCCTCCCGCCTGGGTACGCGCGATCGCGTCCCGAACGCCGTTGTAGGCCCACCATCCGAGCCCCAGCAGCAAGAGACCCATCATCACCGTGGCTGCGTTGCGCCATGTCTCGGTCTCCGACAGATTGGCGAGAACGTTGGGGATCGCGTTCGCCGGCGCTTCGGGATCGGCGACACCGACATCGAGCAGCGCGGAGCGCTCGCTACCGGGTGCGGTATCGCGGGGAGTGGCTGGCGTCGCGTCGGTCACGCGGCGATCTTAGTGCATCTCATGGTCACGCTTTGCCGAACATCCGTTCGCTTAAAATCATGGTCGCGACCATGTCGATTCGCCGATGCGTCGTTCGACGTAGCGATGTAGGTCGAAAACAACGGAGAGACGACATGCGAGTGATGGTGATGGTGAAGGCTTCGAAGGGATCCGAAGCGGGTGAAATGCCGGGCGAAGAGCTGTTGACCGCGATGGGCAAGTTCAACGAGCAACTCGTCAAGGCCGGCATCATGCTCGCCGGCGAGGGCCTGCATCCTTCGAGCAAGGGTAAACGGGTGCGCTTTTCGGGAAGCAAGCGCACAGTGACGGACGGACCTTTCGCCGAAACGAAGGAGCTCGTCGCAGGCTTCTGGCTGTGGCAGGTGAAGTCGATGGAAGAGGCGGTCGAGTGGGTCAAGCGCTGCCCGAACCCGATGCTCGAGGACTCCGACATCGAGATCCGCCAGGTGTTCGAAGACGAGGACTTCGGCGACGAATACACGCCCGAGGCTCGCGAACTAGCCAAGCGCGTCAACGAACAGGCCAGCCAGAACGCCCAAGGTCGCTAGCGCGTCCAATGCGCAAGGTGACGATATCAACGACTCATTGAAGGAAACGACATGGCACTGCAACCGTATCTGTTTTTCAACGGCAATTGCGAGGAAGCGATCAAGTTCTACGAAAAGGCGCTCGGCGCGAAAGTCGAGATGATGCTGCGCTACAAGGACAGTCCCGAGCCGATGCCACCTGACATGGCGCCGCCGGGCTCCGAGAACAAGATCATGCATGCGAGCTGCAAAATCGGCGACGACGTGTTGATGGCGTCGGACGAGTGCGCGGGCACGACGAAATTCGGCGGCTTTTCATTGTCGATCTCGGCACGCGATGCAGCCGATTGCGACCGTAAGTTCAACGCACTCGCCGACGGCGGCAAAGTCGAAATGCCCCTCGGCAAGACGTTCTGGTCGCCGCGCTTCGGCATGCTCAAGGACCGCTTCGGCGTGGGTTGGATGATCGGCGTCGAGCACTGACATCGGCGCGTTGGGGAATCCGGCAGCGAAGGAGAGTTTCGTGGAATACGCTTTATTGATCACCGAGCCGCCGGGCCAACGGCAATCGCGAAGCGAAAGCGAGGGGCATGCGGTCTACGATCGCATGCTCCACTACGCCGACGACTTGAAATCACGAGGTGTGCTGCGCCTCGCCCAGTCGCTCAAGACCGATACGACGGGCGTGCGCGTGAAAGTGCGCGACGGTCGACGCACGCTGCTCGACGGGCCGTTCTCCGAAGCGAAGGAGATGATCGGCGGTTTCTTCATCGTCGATTGCGAATCGCGCGATGAAGCGATCGCGATTGCGAGCGCCATGCCGGCCGCGGAATGGGCGACGGTCGAGGTCCGGGAGCTCGGTCCCTGTTTTGCATGACGGCGCCGAACTCTCGCGATGCCTCGATTCATCGCACGATCGAAGCAGTCTGGCGCATCGAGTCCGCCAAGATCATCGGCGGGCTCACGCGCTTGTTGCGGGACGTCGGCGTGGCGGAGGAGCTGGCGCAGGATGCGCTCGTCGCAGCACTCGAGCAGTGGCCGTCGAGCTCCGTACCGGACAATCCCGGCGCGTGGCTCATGGCCACGGCGAAGCATCGTGCGATCGACCACATCCGTCGTCGCGCACTGCACGCCAACAAGGAAGGTGAGCTGACGTTCGAGATCGAGCAGCAGCTTGCCGACGCCGCACCGGATCTCACAGCCCGCATCGATGCCATGTTCGACGATCCACTCGGTGACGACATGCTGCGGCTCATGTTCATCGCTTGTCATCCGGTGTTGTCGACGCAGGCGCGCGTTGCCTTGACGTTGAGGATGGTCGGCGGACTGACGACCGACGAGATTGCGCGCGCGTTTCTCACTGCCGAGCCGACGATCGCGCAGCGAATCGTTCGCGCGAAACGAACGCTGGCCGAGTCGCGCATCCCATTCGAATTGCCGGCGCCGAGCGATCTCGTGTTGCGCGTATCGTCGGTGCTCGAAGTGCTCTATCTCGTGTTCAACGAGGGTTATTCGGCGACCGCAGGCGAGGATTGGGTGCGCCCCGGCCTATGCGAAGAAGCGTTGCGCCTCGGGCGCATCCTGGCGGAGCGTATACCGGATGAATCCGAAGTCCACGGACTCGTCGCGCTGATGGAGATTCAGGCTTCACGGTTACGTGCACGCGTCGATGCAGACGGTGCGCCGATTCTCTTGATGGACCAGGATCGGTCGCGGTGGGACCGGTTGTTGATCGGCCGCGGGTTGAGCGCGCTCGAACGAGCGCAGCGCACGAGCGATAGCGCTGGGCTGGGCCCTTACGCGTTGCAAGCCTCGATTGCGGCGTGCCACGCACGCGCGTTGACTTCCGAAGCGACGGATTGGGCACGTATCGCAGCGCTCTACGACGCGCTGGGACAGGTCGCGCCATCGCCTGTCGTCGAGCTGAATCGCGCGGTTGCAGTGTCGATGGCATACGGCGCAAGCGCCGGATTGGAAATCGTCGAGCGACTGCGCTTAAGCGGCGAGCTCGGCGCTTATCACTTGCTGCCGAGCGTTCGCGGTGATCTTTTGAGAAAGCTCGGGCGATTGAAAGAGGCACGCGATGAGTTCGAGCGTGCCGCTTCGCTCACGCGCAACGTGAAGGAACGTGATTTATTGCAAAGGCGCGCGGTGGAATGCGCGAGTGGTACGCCGTCGCACTAGCGCTCGCGTTAATGGAGGAAATGCAGTGCCACGCGTCGGTATGCAGACGCCTTCGCGCGCCGGTCAACCCCACGTTGGACGAATCGAGCAGTGAACCGAGTCCTCGCGTTCTACTACGGTAGTCATCCGGACGATCACGGTCGCTTCCTCGCCGATATTCTTCGGCAGGATGACACGTGGTTCGAGGTTACACACAATTACGTTCAGTGGTTGTTTCCACTCGATGAAGTCAGTCGCGTGACGCCTACTGCTCCTCTCGTTGACCATCAAGTTGTTGCGGCGTTTCGCTCCGACGAAGTGCTGCGTACACACCTGTGGGCAAGCTTTGACCGCATGCTTCGTTTCTATGGGCTATCCCGTGAAGGCACCGCAATCACGAAAGGACCGAACTGGCACGATCGCAAGTCCAACTGGTTCATCGAGCCGACGCACAACAATCTTCGCATCACGCGCATTCTGAAGTGTTTAACGCTGCTTCACCTTAGCTCCGCAGCGTCGATGTTTCTTGCAAGTCTCGAAAACCTTCGCGAGTCGGAGCGTGATTGCGGGGTAGGTGCCACCGCTTATTCATTCTGGCGTTCGGCGCTGCACGAGAAGGTGCGGCAACAATGACGCCGCGAAACTTCGATCACTGAATCAGCTCGTCGGCGAGCAACAGGACCGACTGCGGGATGGTGAGGCCCAGCAGCTTGGCAGTTTTCAAATTGATGATCAGTTCATACTTGGTCGGCTGCTCCACCGGGATATCGGCGGGCTTCGCGCCCTTGAGGATCTTGTCGACAAAGCCGGCTGCGCTGCGCCAATGCCAGCTTTCGGGTGAAAGATAGGACATCAGACCGCCGTTGACGACATGCTCGCGACCGCCGAAAACCGACGGCACCCGAGCTCGAAGTGTCAGGTCGGTGATGCGCACACTTTCTCGTCGAAACATCGGATCGCCCAAGACGACGAGCGCGCCGCCTTTGGCGCGCGTGATCGCCCCGTCCAGCTCTCCTTCCCCCGTCACGTCGATGCGATTGAGTTGCAGGCCCAGATTCTTTGCGCGTGCCGACATCGCGTCAAAAAAAAACCCGTTGGCAGGGTTGGCGCTGTTCATCAACACGCTGACGCGCTTGAGCCGCGGCACGGCAGCCGACAGCAGCTCCAGTTGTTTGGCAAGAACCACTTCCCCCGCCGCCGAGGTGCCGGTCAGGTCGCCGCCCGGCCGGGCCAGGCTTGCCACGAGTCCCGCCCCCACCGAGTCTCCGGCGAAGACCATGACCACGGGCACGCCGGGAGCACCGTCACGCGCCGCGCGGATGGTGATCGTGCCGGGCGCGATGATCAGCGTTACTGGGAGCGCTTTGAGTTCGGCCGCGAGTTCGCGCTGGCGCTGCGCATTCGGGCCGGCCCAGCGGGTTTCGATCACGAGATTCTTTCCTTCGACCCAGCCAAGATCGCGCAACCCCGCACGCAGAGCCTCTATATCGATCCCCGGAGGTGGTGGCGGTTCGGGCCACGGAACAAGCAATCCAATCCTGAAGACTTTGCCCGCCTGCTGTGCGTGTGTGTACGGCGCAGCAAGCAGTCCGACAGCGAATCGAGTCACAAAGGTCCTGCGATCCATCATTGAATCACCGTCGACGAATCGAAGTCCGGCTTGTTGGCATCACATCGAACGCACTATTCAGCCCGCGCGCCTACGTCCTTTGCGATCTTCGTCCACTTGGCCATTTCGGCGGGGATGAAGCGCGCAAGCTCTTCGGGCGAATCGCCGACCGGCTCGAGTCCTCCGCCGAGAAGCTTTTCGCGCACTGCGGGTATCTGCATCGTTTTCGCGAATGCTTCGTGTACGCGCTTGACGATGTCGGGCGACAAGCCGGCCGGCGCCACGAGAGCGTTCCATGCAACCGCCGTGAAGCCCGGCACGCCAGCTTCGGCGATCGTGGGCAGCTCCGGATGATTCGGTGAGCGGCGCGGACTTGCCACCGCGAGCGC
>DATLOI010000065.1:0-63606 GCA_035536295.1 Casimicrobiaceae bacterium | reverse complement strand
GGCGCTCACTTCGTCCCCCACGCGTAATCCAAATTCCCGCGCCGCGTCGTTCAGCTGGGAGACGACGCCGTGGCGCCACGTTTCGTCGGCATCACCGATGCGTGCGCTTTGGTGCGAGACGGTCGCCGCCGCGACGCCCCGCGCTTGCAACCGGTCGAGCGCGACGATCCCGGCGCGGTCCTTGCCGACCCCCGCATCGTTGAACACGACGAGCCTCAATGGCACGGCCAGGGCGAAATGGGCGGCGCTGCTGCCGCCGTGCGAGCCGGTAACGACGATCGCGCCAGCGTCGCTCTCGTCCAGCGCCGTGATTGTGTCGCACAGCATGACGCGACCCCGCGCATTCGACAGCACTGTGTATTTGTCGATTGGCATCGAAAAACGATATTGGAAAAACGGCACGGCGCGGCGCGTGCTATTGGGCATTCTCTCGCGCTAGGGGTGCTCAGCGCACGGGCCTAGAATCGAAGTTCGCTGGTCCTTCGCGTCCACCCGTAGCGCCACCGCATGAACTCCGGCCCCACCCCCGATCAAATCGCGCAACTCGCCGCCGCCGTCGAAGTCGACAGCGACCCCGACGAAACGCAAGAGTGGCTCGATGCGCTCGAAGGCGCTGTTCGCGCGGGCGGTGCCGCGCGCGGCCACTTCCTGCTGAAAAAGCTGATCGAGCAGGCGCAGCAGCTTGGCATCGTCGAGCGTGTCGCGCCCTACTCCGCCTACCAGAACACGATCCCGCTCGAGCACCAAGGGGCGTATCCCGGCGATCTCGACATCGAGGAGCGACTCACCTCGATCATGCGCTGGAATGCCCTTGCAATGGTCGTGCGCGCGAATCAGGCGCATGGCGAGCTTGGCGGGCACATCGCAAGCTACGCCTCCGCGGCGGAAATTTTCGAGACGGGCTTCAATCATTGCTTTCGCGGCGTCGATGCACCCGGTGGCGGCGATCTGGTGTTCTTTCAGCCGCATTCGGTGCCTGGCGTGTACGCGCGCGCCTATCTCGAAGGGCGCCTCTCCGAGGAGCAGCTTGGCAATTACCGCCAGGAAACCAGCGGTCGCGGGCTCGCGTCGTATCCGCATCCGTGGCTGATGCCGGACTTCTGGCAGTTCCCGACCGGCTCGATGGGCCTCGGGCCGATCAGCGCGATCTATCACGCGCGTTTCATGCGCTATCTCACGCATCGCAAGCTCATCGACACGAGCGAGCGTCACGTGTGGGGCGTGTTCGGTGACGGCGAGATGGACGAGCCGGAATCGATCGGTGCGCTGACACTGGCTTCGCGCGAGCGTCTCGACAATCTCACGTTCGTCATCAACTGCAATTTGCAGCGACTCGACGGACCGGTGCGCGGCAACGGTCAGATCATTCAGGAATTGGAATCGCTATTCACCGGCGCGGGCTGGAACGTCATCAAGGTGTTGTGGGGCTCCGATTGGGATCCGTTGTTCGCGCGCGATCACTCTCACGTGCTCTTGCGTCGCTTCGCCGCGACCGTCGACGGGCAATATCAAACACTCGGCGCGAACGACGGCAAGTACAACCAGGAGCACTTTTTCAATCTCGATCCCGAATTGCGCTCGCTCGTGTCGCACATGAGCGTTGCCGAAATCGACGCGCTAAAACGCGGCGGGCACGATCCACGCAAGCTCTACGCGGCGTTTCGTGAGGCCCTTTTGCATCGCGGTCAGCCGACGGTCATTCTCGCCAAGACCAAGAAAGGCTACGGCATGGGCGGCGCGGGCGAGTCGCGCATGACCGCGCACCAGCAGAAAAAGCTCGACGTCGATGCGTTGAAGCGGTTTCGCGAGCGCTTCGCGTTGCCGCTCTCCGACGACGACATCGATGCGCTGCGCTTCTATCGTCCGGGCGACGCCAGTCCCGAGCTTGCGTACCTGCGCGAGCGTCGTGCCGCACTCGGTGGGGCGTTGCCCGCGCGCAATCGCAAAGCAGAGGCGCTCGACGTTCCGGGGCTCGACAGTTATGCACGCTTCGCGCTTGCCGCGAACGGTCACGAAATGTCGACGACGATGGCGTTCGTGCGCATGCTCGGCGCATTACTCAAGGATGCGGGGCTTGGAAAGCGCGTCGTGCCGATCGTCGCCGACGAGGCGCGTACGTTCGGCATGGCAAATCTGTTTCGGCAAGTCGGAATCTATGCGCCGATGGGTCAGCTGTACGAGCCGGAGGATCTGGGCTCGATGCTCTATTACCGAGAGTCGCAGGACGGACAGATTCTCGAGGAAGGCATCACCGAAGCGGGCGCGCTGGCGTCGTGGACGGCGGCTGCAACGGCCTACAGCGTGCATGGCCTCGCGATGCTGCCGTTTTACATCTACTACTCGATGTTCGGCTTTCAGCGCGTCGGCGACTTGATCTGGGCTGCGGCGGACCAGCGCGCGCGAGGATTCTTGATCGGCGCGACGGCGGGACGCACGACCTTGTCCGGCGAAGGCTTGCAGCATCAGGATGGCTCGAGCCACGTGGTCGCCGCAAGCGTTCCGAATTGTCGCGCTTACGACCCTGCGTTCGCGTGCGAGCTTGCGGTCATTCTCGATCACGGCATGCGTTCGATGCTCGACCACAGCGAAGATGTTTTCTACTACGTGACCGTCGGTAACGAGAACTACGCGCAACCGGACTTGGTGAGCGGAAGCGAGCGCGACATCATCGCGGGAATGTATCGATTCGATACGCGTTTGCCGTCGGAGTCCAAGGACGCGAAAGCGCGCAGCGTGCGGCTCCTGGGCTCAGGCGCAATCTTTCCCGAAGTCGTCGCGGCGGCCGATCTCTTAGCAAATGAGTTCGGCGTGACGAGCGAGCTATGGAGCGTTACCAGCTTCGCGGAGCTGGCACGGGACGCGCAACAAGTCGAGCGCGACAATCGTTTGCATCCCGCACGCGAAGCCGCGACCAGTCACGTACAGCGCTGTCTTGCCGGTGATGCGCCGATCATCGCCGCAACCGATTACGTGCGCGCTTATCCGCAATTGATTGCGCAGTATGTGGATGCGCGTTTTGTCGCGCTCGGCACCGATGGCTTCGGTCGCAGCGATACGCGTAGCGCGTTGCGCGACTTTTTCGAAGTCGGCCGGCATCAGATCGTCGTCGCCGCGCTCCACGCGCTCGCTTGCGAAGGACTCATTCAATCGCAAGTGGTCGTCGACGCGATCGAGCGGTACGACGTTGCGACCGAAAACGTCGCGCCCTGGCTGCGTTGAGCGAAGCGGTGACATCGGCGATCATTTTGTTCGCACACGGTTCTCGCGATTCTTCGTGGGCGATGCCGTTCGAGCGCGTCCTGGCGGACGTAATGACGCGCGCGCCGCAACGCAACCCGATGCTCGCGTTTCTCGAAATCATGCAACCCGATCTCGACGCGGCGATCGCCACCCAGGTCGAACGCGGCTTCGCGGCTATTCGCGTCGTGCCGCTGTTTCTCGGATTCGGCGGCCATCTTCGCACCGACCTGCCGAAAATCGTTGAACAAGCGCACGCGCGCCATCCGGGAGTTAGGATCGAGATCGCGCCGCCCGCAGGCGAGGATGCGCGAGTTATCGGCGCGCTCGCCGCCTATTGCCTCGCTTGATCAACGCATCAACGCTGCCGTTGTTCGATCTTGCGCCCGGGGAGCAACGCCGGTGGCTGATGGAGCGCCTGTCGCGCCCGACTCCCGCCGATGCGCAGGGACTGTCGGATGGATTCAAGCTACCGGGACGCGAAGGTATGCGCACACCCGCTGCGGTATTGGTGCCAATCGTGAATCGCGCCGGCGGCCTCACGGTGCTTTTCACTCAACGCAGCGAAGCACTCCCCGATCATCCCGGCCAGATCAGCTTTCCCGGTGGGCGTGTCGATCCCGAGGACGCAAGCGTCGTTGCAGCTGCGTTGCGCGAAGCGCAAGAGGAAGTCGGTCTGTCCCCCGACAACGTGACCGTGCTTGGGCAGCTTGCCACTTATGAGACCGTGACCGGCTATTACGTGACGCCGATCGTCGGCTGGGTCGAGCCGCCGTTTTCGATCGTCAACGATCCGATCGAAGTGGCCGAGGTGTTCGAGGTTCCGCTCTCGCATCTTTTGACGCCGGGCAATCTGCAGCGCCACTTCCGCATGATCGGCGAGCGCCGTCGCGATTACTTCGCGATTCCGTTCGAAAAGCGCACGATCTGGGGGGCGACCGCGGCGATGCTCGTGATGCTCGCGCGAACGCTGAACGCAGGCTGAAACGACACGACCCATGCATCGTGTTGCACTCGAACGCGCTGATCAGCCTGACATCGTCGCACTGGTCGACGAGCTCGACGCCTATCAGAAGCCTCTTTATCCCCCCGAGAGTCACCACGGCATCGATGTTGCAGCGCTCATTCGCCCCAACGTGGTATTCGCAGTGGCGCGCGATGACGATCAGCGTGCGATCGGCTGCGGCGCGTTGGTGATCGAGGATGCGCTGGGTGAAGTAAAACGCATGTTCGTCCGACCTTCCCATCGAGGTCGAGGCGTCGCGAAGATGCTCCTCGCCAAGCTCGAAAGCGAAGGAGCGCAACACGGCTGCACGACGTTCGCGCTCGAAACCGGAATTCTGCAGAGCGATGCGCTTCGTTTCTACGAACGCCGCGGTTACGCGCGTTGCGCGCCGTTCGGCAATTACGTCGCCGATCCGCACAGCGTTTTCATGTGCAAGCGCGCGAGCTAGCGGGTCGACTAATTCGCTTTCGAGCGCTCGACAATCTCGGTATCTTCGGCGGGATTGAGGTTCATTTCCTTGCGCTCGGCGGCAAGACGCTCGATCGGCGCACGCATATCGGGATAGCGACGCAGCATTTCGCGAAAGTCGCTTTGCGTGAGCTTTAGAAATGTCGTGTAGTCGAGTGCCGTCACGTCGGCGGAGCGCGGCTGTCCGGTGATGAGCCCCATTTCACCAATGAACTCGCCGGGTCCCAGGCGTATGCGTCGTCGCGCGACCGACACTTCGACCTGACCTGACGAGATGAAATAGATGGCATCGGCGCGATCGCCCTTGCGGATGAATCGATCGCCAGGATTCGCCGTGTCGGGAACGAAGTGCAGCATCAGCACTTCGCGCTGCTCCGCCGAGAGTGCGGCGAACATCGGGAAGCGCTCGACGAGCTCGTTCGGCGTGAGCGTGCGATGTTTTTCCGCCCGCTCCTCGGCCTTGCGACGCGCGGCGTCGAGCTCCTGTTGAAGCTTCAAGTATTCCGCGTCGTGACGGTCCTCCAATCGCGCGCGAAGCGCGGGCCGCGCGCGCACGAAGTCGACGAAGCGGTCCGCCGCCGCGAATGCGAATGGGTTCAGCGTGATCGAGATCAAGGCAGCCGCGAGGATCACGCTCAATCCCTCGCGCGGCAACAGGCCGTAGCCCATGCCCAGCGTGGCGAGGATGAACGAGAACTCGCCGATCTGCGCGAGCGACGCCGAAACGGTGAGGCCGGTGCTCGCGGGATATCCGAGCAGCCACACGATCAGAAGGGCGATCAATGCCTTGCCGATCAGCACCAGCAACAATACCCATACCAGAAGCAGCGGCTCGCGAATGATGATCAGCGGATCGAACAGCATTCCGATCGAGACAAAGAACAGCACGGCGAACGCATCCTGCAGCGGCAACGAGTTGGTGGCGGCCTTGTGCGATAGGTCGGATTCGTGGAGCACCATGCCAGCGAAAAACGCGCCCAGTGCGAACGACACGCCGAACAGCGTTGCCGCGCCGTAGGCGAGGCCCACCGAAAGGGCGAGCACCGCCAACGTGAAGAGTTCGCGCGATCCCGTGCGTGCCGCGTGACGCAAGAGCCACGGCATGACGCGCGGGCCAATCACCAACGCCACGACACCGAACGCCGTCACCTTGACGAGCGTCAACGCGAGCGTGATCCACAAATTCGTGCCTTCGACGTGCGCGTCGGCCTTGCCGCCGAGCATTTGCGCGACCGCCGGCAACAGCACCAGCACGAGGACCATCGCGAGGTCTTCGACGATCAGCCAACCGACCGCGACGCGGCCGTTCGGCGTCTCGAGTGCGCGGCGCTCCTCGAGCGATTTCAACAGCACCACCGTGCTCGCCACCGACAGACACAGGCCGAGGATCAGGCCGCCACCAAGGCTCCATCCCCACATCATCGCCATCGCCGCGCCGATGGCGGTGGCGAGAACGATCTGTCCGATTGCGCCGGGAATCGCGATGCGCCGCACGGCGAGCAAGTCGCCGAGCGAGAAGTGCAAGCCCACGCCGAACATCAAGAGAATGACGCCGACTTCGGCGAGCTGCGATGCCAGTGCCGTGTCGGCGACGAAGCCCGGTGTGTACGGTCCCATCGCGATGCCGGCGACGAGATAGCCCACGAGCGGCGGCAGCCGCAATCGATTGGCGATGAACCCGAAGACGAACGCCAGCACGAAGGCCACGGCGATCATCGCGATCAGCGTCACGTCGTGCTGCATGCACTCCTCGGGTTTGCGCGAATCAGCCGAATGTCATTGCAGCCGATGCAGCGCTGATTGTGACACGCGCTTCGTCGTATCATCGACAGCACGCGAAAATCGCGATAAGGAGAGCGGTGATGCCACCTCTGATGCGAATCTGGGCCTGGACGTCGATGATCGTCGCGTTGTTGCTTGCACTGCGCGGCGTGTGGCCGGTTGCTATTGCGCTCTTCTTGCTGTCGCCCGCACCCGTCCTTCTGTTCGCGCGCGGGCATTCGGATCCCTTGCGACTGTCGCTGTCGTGGCTCGTTGCACTGGCAATCGGCATTGCTGGTTTGCTGTTGGTCGCCATTGCAATCACCGCATCCGGCGGATTGCCGCAAGTGCACGAGTGGCGCGGATTGCTCGCTGGCTGAGCGCGCGATACCGCGCGCACGATCGCAATGTCACCCGCGCGTCAGCGACCCAATCGCTCCTGGCGGCGTAGCGGCGGCCGGCGGCCGAGCTCGACCTCACGCGTTTCGCGCCGACCGTCGCGAAGGATCTGTACCGCGACGCGATTACCCGGCTCGTGCTCGAGCGTCGCGCCTACCAGGTCGCGCGGCTCCAGAATCTCGCGATTGCCGAGTTGCACGACGACATCGCCCGGCGTGAGTCCTGCGCGATCCGCCGGCCCATCGCGTTGCACCGCGACGATCGTCGCGCCGCGACGACCCCTGGGCGCCGGCTCGGTCGACACGCCGAGGTAACCGCGATTGACGCGACCGGTGCGCACGAGGCTCGCCACGACCTGCTGCACCAAATCGACCGGAATCGCAAACCCCAGGCCCTCCGAGCCGCCACCCGACGAAAGAATCGCCGTATTGATGCCGATGAGACGCCCCGCAGTGTCGATCAGCGCGCCGCCCGAGTTGCCCGGATTGATCGCCGCATCGGTCTGAATGAAGTTTTCGATCGGGTTGATACCGAGGCCCCGCCGGCCGACGGCGCTCACGATGCCTTGCGTGACCGTCTGGCCGACGCCGAGCGGATTGCCCACTGCGAGCACGACGTCGCCGACCGCGAGATCCTTGCTGTTGCCAAGGGCAATCGGCTGGAGTCCGTTGGCATCGACCGCGAGCACGGCGAGATCGGATTCGGGATCGACACCGCGCAGCTTTGCGGTCTTCCGCGTGCCATCCGGCAGGGCGACCATGATCTCGTTGGCGCCCTGCACCACGTGCGCGTTGGTAACGACGTGACCCTTGTCGTCGATCAAAACGCCCGAGCCCAATCCCTGACTGAGTAGCTCGCGGCCGCCGAAGCCGAGCGGGCCGCGCGAGGCCGTGCGCGCCGAGTGGATCGTCAACACCGCAGGTGCTGCTCGCTCGACGGCGGTGCGATAGGTCGTCGACAAGGCGGCCGCGGTCGGCGAGCCTGCGCTCGGTGCCGAATTCGCGCGGTCGGGCGGCGCCAGCGCCGGCGCGGGCGGCACCTGGGGAATCGTGGCGGCCGGAGGCGGAATGACCGGCAGCGATGGCGCGGGCGATTGAGCCAGCCGGCCGCCGAAATATCCGGCTGCGACTGCCAGGGCGAGTTGAAGGAGCGTGACAAAAATGCGCATGGACCGCCAATCATAAGGCTTCGCGCGACAAGCTGAGCGGGTTGCTCCGAGCGAAGGCCGCAGAAGCGCGCCGACCATAGCGGAAGGCGATTGCATTCGCTGCGACGATCACCAACTAATGAAGGGCCGGCTCTTTCGATGGGGACCGCTCGCTCGACATGATTCGCCTGTACGCGTTGTCACTGCTTTTGCATACTTACATTGGCGCCAGGCTGCTGCCCGATCTTGCAAATGGGGCGGCTACGCTTGCGCTCGCGCTGCTGCTCGTGGCCTCCGCGGCGCTGGTCCCGACGGCATTCCTGGCGCGACGTGGCAAAGGTGGGGGGCTTGCCTGGATCGGGATGATTGCGGCGGGCCTTTTCTCGACGCTGATCGTACTGACCATCGCGCGCGACGTCTTGCTGCTGCTCGCGCTGCCCTTCGCTGCCGGCGCTTTGCTGGCGCATTGGAGCGCAGCATTCGTACCGATTGCGTCGATTGCAATCACATTGATCGGGTTCATCAATGCGCGCCGCACCGCGAGTGTTCGCAATGTCGATGTTCCCATCGACGGCCTGCCGCTTGCATTACACGGCTTCACGATCGCGCAGATCAGCGACGTGCACGTCGGTCAGACGATTCGGCGCGGTTACGTCGAATCGATCGTCGACAAGGTCAACGCGCTCGATGCCGACTTGATCGCGGTCACGGGTGACCTGGTCGACGGCAGCGTGGGTGAGCTTGCATCGCATACGGCGCCGCTCGCGCGATTGAGCGCACGCCATGGAACGTTCTTCGTCACCGGCAACCACGAGTACTACTCGGGGGCGCGCGCGTGGATTGCCGAGTTGACGAGACTCGGACTCAACGTGCTGCAGAACGAGCACGTCGTCGTCGAGCATGACGGCGCCAATGTCGTCGTGGCCGGAGTGACCGACTACAGCGCGCATCACTTCGATCAGTCCATGCGCAGCGATCCCAGAGCGGCCATCGATGGCGCGCCGCCCGATGCAGTCAAGGTGCTGCTGGCGCATCAGCCTCGTTCTGCATTCGAGGCCGCCAAAGCGGGCTTCGACTTGCAGCTGTCGGGCCATACGCATGGCGGGCAATTCCTGCCGTGGAACTGGCTCGTCAAATGGTCGCAGCCCTTCACAGCGGGCTTGAGCCGCCTCGGCAGGCTGTGGGTCTACACGAGTCGCGGCACCGGCTACTGGGGACCGCCGAAGCGCTTTGGTGCACCCTCGGAGATCACGCGTCTGTGTCTCGTGCCCGCTGGTTGATGTAGAGCTCTACGCTCGTCCGCCGAACGCCGAAAGCGTTCGTGCATCGGTATACTTGGCGCCGCCTTGCATCATGAACGCTACAACGCGCGTCCGTGATGCTCAATGATCATCGCCAGCTCGTGACCAACATTTTCGTTTGCCTGTTCGCCATTCTCCTGTGTCTGGTGAATGCTGTCGTGTGGACCGTCGTCTCGGAAATGCCGCTTGCCGGCGCGGGATGGCTGATTGCAGCGATCGGCTGCATCTATCTGCAGAAGTGGTCGAAGAACTAGCGTGCTAACCGGCGCCGCTCCGCGCGAGCGCTCGCTACGTGCGCTCTCTCCGCACGGATTCCATCGCGTCGTGTGGTACGAGTGGGGCGCACCGGACAACCCGCGGGTCGTGATCTGCGTGCACGGCTTGACGAGGACCGGCCGCGATTTCGACGTGCTGGGCGAGGCGCTTGCCGCGACGCATCGCGTGCTCGCCGTCGACATGCCGGGGCGCGGGCGCAGCGAGTGGCTCGCGAACAAGCACGACTACACGTTTCCGGTTTATCTCTCGACGCTCACGGCGCTCGTCGCATCGAGCGGCGTGGACAACGTCGACTGGGTCGGCACGTCGATGGGAGGACTGCTTGGCATCGTGATGGCGGGAATGCCCGATTCACCGCTGCGAAAACTCGTCGTCAACGACGTCGGCCCCACGATCGAGTCGGCGGGTCTTGCGCGCATCGGTAGTTACATTGGCCTCGATCCGACTTTTGCAACGCGTGACGAAATCGCCCGCTATGTTCGCGGAATCTCGCCTTTTGGCGCGCTTTCGGATGCGCAGTGGGACCATTTGATCGATACGGTGATTGCGCAACGCCCGGACGGCCGCTACGGGTTTCGCTACGATCCGGGAATCGCCGTGCCGTTTCGCGATGCGGCAGCCCCCGTCGATTTGTGGCCGCTATGGGACGCGATCCGCTGCCCGACGCTGCTGCTGCGCGGCGCGGATTCCGATCTTTTGTCGCGCGCGACGGCGCATGAAATGACGCTGCGCGGAGCGCGACCACGCCTTGTCGAATTCGGAGGTGTCGCGCATGCGCCGATGCTGCTCGTGCCCGAGCAAGTGGCGACGGTCGTCGCTTTCCTGCGTGAATGAGACACGTTTGGCACAGCTCTCGCTTCGGACTGTCTGAATAAGCGGCTCGCGCTGGCGATGTCGCATACAATCGCCTGTCGTCGCCATGGCAAGCCCGCTCGCACTAAACCTTCCCACCCTTTCGGCAAAGCCCGCGAACCCGCCGGAGACGCGGCCGTCGCGCATTGTCGATTGGCTGACCGAAACGAGGCGGAAGAGCCCGGTCGAGGCTTCGCGCATCGTCGGTGACGCGCTCGCTGCGACGAACCGCGTCGCGATGAGCGATTCGCGCCGCCTCGAGCTCGCCGAGCTGTACTGGGGCTCGGCGCTCGTGCTTTGGCCGGAGCTCGAGCGCCTGTTCGCGCGCTCGTCGCATCCGCTATCGGGGCACGCGCTCGAGGCAGCGAAGGCGGCGCTCACGCTCTCGCACGAACTGTCGACGGCCTACAAGCATTTGCTCGCGCGCGAAGCATCCAAGCGGATTTCGCTGGGTGGCCAACGCTTGATGGTCGCATTGGTGAATCGATGCCTGCAATGCACGGCGCGCATTCTAGTCAACAGCTATCTGGCGTATGCGCCGGTGCCGCCCAAAACGTGGCATGACGCGCATGTCGTGTATGCGTTCGCACGCTCGCGGAAGATTCATCATGTTCCGGTAGCAGGCGATCAGCAGGACGGCAACGCCGAGCGTACTTACGTGCAGGCGCTCTTGCTCGCGCTTGCCAATCCGTACGGATTCTTGCCAGGACAGATCCATCAGGTCCTGCGTTATCTGCAGGAGCATGCGCACGAAGCGAAACTGACCGACGTAGCGCCTGTTCATCGCATGGCGAAAGCCGTGGCGATCGTTCCCGTCGGTCACGACTTTCCCCCGTTCTCCGCGAACAAGGGCGGGACGATGGACGGCTCGAAGCTGTTCCTGTTGACGTTCGATCTTGCCTTCGCGCTGCAGGAGCAGATCGCTGCGCTGAACGCCGGCGCGAGCACGCCCGATTACGCGCGGGAGCCCGGCGGGCGTGTCGCTTTTATCGCGCTGTTGACGCGGCTCCTGCGGCAATGGGCGATTCCGCCCGCGCGTCAATTCAATCGATTGCCCTCGCGTGCACGCGTTGTCATCTGCGCGGGACTGTCCGGCGTATGGCAACACAGTCGCGGTACGCATGCAGGCGTGAAGAACGCGCCCACAGGTATTCCGGCGATGTCAACGTGTCAGGTCATCAATCACACTCCGGCCGGCTATGCGCTACGGCAATCGGAAGCATCGCCGCCCACGCTTCGCATCGGCGAGCTCGTTGCGTTGAAAGTCGAAGGACGCGGAGGATTGCAGGTTGCGATGGTGCGCTGGTTTCGCAACACGCTGAAAACGAGCGCGCTCGAGTTCGGCTGCGAGCTCGTTTCCGATGCGCCCGAGGCAGCCGCCGCGACGCCTGACGGAACGACCGCGGCGCAACTCGTGCTGGTGGTCGTCGTGCCGCAGGATTCGGGTGCGACGGGCGGCGGCAGCGAGCACTCGCCGGCCCAGCTGATCGTTCCCGCCGGCGCATTTCAGCTCGAGCAGGCGGTGACGCTCAAGCGCGCAGGCACCGAAACGTTCGCAGTGCTGACCAAGCTCGTCGAGCAAGGGCCGGGCTTCGAGATTTTCGAGTACGTTGCGGTCGACTGAGGTCTCGCAGTCTCGCATCACGTTGCGTCTTGCGTTCGCTGGAACGATCGCGCTGGTTTCGACGCTCGTGTTGTGGGAGCTCGTGCTGGCGCCGCTACGACCTGGTGGCTCGTGGCTTGCGCTCAAGGCGCTTCCGCTCGCGTTGTTGATACCAGGCGTGATGCGCAGACAACATCGCGCGCTGCAATGGCTCGCGTTGCTGTTACCGTTTTATGTCGCCGAGGGAATCGTGCGGGGGTGGTCGGAGGGCGGGCGGCACGCGCTGGTGGCGTGGGTGGCGGCCGTGTTGTCTACGGCGACATTTGTCGCGGTTCTGGGCGCGATTCGAAATGCGCGTTAGCGCCCTGCCCCCGTCTCCGGCGCTTTCATTCCCGATGCCAACCCCTTGGGCATCGGGAACACGACGTTCTCGACGACACCGTTGAGATTGCGCACGCTGATCGCACCGAGCGAGCGCAACCGCTCGATGACTTCGCGCACCAGCACTTCGGGCGCCGACGCGCCGGCAGTCACACCGACGCGCTGCGTGTCCTCGATCCATTCGGGACGAAGCTCGGACGCGCGATCGACCATGTACGCCGGCACGCCACGATTGGCCGCAACTTCACGCAGGCGATTGCTGTTGCTGCTATTGGGGCTGCCGACGACGATCACGATGTCGACATCACCTGCAAGTACTTTCACGGCGTCCTGCCGATTCTGCGTGGCATAGCAGATGTCGTCGCGCTTCGGTCCGACGATTGCGGGAAAGCGCTGCTTCAATGCATCGACGATCGCCGCAGCATCATCGACCGAGAGCGTCGTCTGCGTCACGTAAGCGAGCTTCGCGGGATCGCGCACCTGCAACGCTTCGACATCCTCGATGCTGTCCACGAGGTAAACGCGGCCTTCGCACTGGCCCATTGTCCCTTCGACTTCGGGGTGACCGGCGTGGCCGATCATAACGATTTCGCGTCCTGCATCGTGCATTTTCTGGATTTCGACATGCACTTTCGTCACCAGCGGACAGGTGGCATCGAAGACATTCAGTCCGCGCGCCTGCGCTTCGGCACGCACGGCCTTGGAAACGCCGTGCGCCGAGAAAATGACCGTCGCACCTTTGGGAACATCGCGAAGCTCGTCGATGAAGATGGCGCCTTTCGAGCGCAAGTCCTCGACGACGAAGCGGTTGTGCACGACCTCGTGACGCACATAGATGGGCGCGCCGAATTGCGCGAGCGCCTGCTCGACGATGGCGATCGCACGGTCGACACCGGCACAGAAGCCGCGCGGATTGGCGAGAATGACGTCCATCATGCGGCCTTGCCGGGGCGGTTCACGAAGCTGTCGAGTATCAACAGTCCTGCGCCGATCGTGATCGCGCTATCGGCTACGTTGAATGCAGGAAATGCGTGGCCCCGCCAGTGAAAGAGCAGGAAGTCGACGACTTCGCCGATTGCCAGGCGATCCCATAAGTTGCCGAGCGCACCCCCCATGATCAATGCGAGCGCTGCGCAATAGAGGCGACTGCCGCCACGACGAAGGAGTATCACGATGACCACGCTGGCGACAATCGAGATTCCGGCGAACAGCCAGCGCTGCCATCCGGAAGCGTCCGCAAGGAAGCTGAATGCAGCGCCGGGATTGAAAGTGAGCACGAGACTGAAGAACGGCAACAGCGGCACCTGCTGGCCGGGGCGAAACGATGCGAGCATCGCTTGCTTGGTGAAAAAATCGAACACGATCACCAGCAATGAGAGCGCGAGCCAGCGATACCAGTGCGACCCGATCCGGCTTGTCGCGACTTCCGCTTGCGCAGCGTTGATCATGCGTATCGTCGCAACTCGCCCGCGCCGTATAAATTGCCAATGCAGCGCGCACACAGTGCAGCATGCGCGCGGTCTGCGCCGACATCGTCGCGCCAATGCCAGCAACGCTCACACTTCGCGTTGGCGCTGGGATTCACCGAGATTTGAAGCGTTGCGCCGCGTTCGAGTCGCGCCTCCGAGGTGATGAACACGAAGCGAAGATCATCACCGATCGAAGCCAGCGCCTGATGATCATCAGGCGGCGCAGCCACCGTCGCTTCGGCTTGCAACGACGAGCCGATGCGTCCCTGCATGCGTAGCGCCTCGAGCTCCTTTTGCACGAGCGCGCGCACGGTAAGAATGCGATCCCACTTTGTCAGCAGTGCATCCGCATCGGGCAGCGCCGGTACGATGTCGCGCCACTCGTGAATGAAGATGGTCGGATCGCCGGATCGAAGGATGCGCCACGCTTCTTCCGATGTGAACGAGAGAATCGGCGCCATCAGCTTCAACATCGCGTCGCGAATGATCGCGAGCGCGGTCTGCGCAGAGCGGCGCGCATGGCTGGTACGACCGGTTGTATAGAGCCGATCCTTCAACACATCCAGATAGAAGCCGCCCAATTCCTCCGATGCGTAGCTTGTCAGGCGCTGCACGACATGGTGGAACTCGTAGCTGTCGTAGTCGCTGACGATCGACGCAACGAGCGCGTGCGCTCGCACGATGGCGTAGCGGTCGATCTCCACCAGGTCGTCGAACGCAACGGCGTCCGCGGCGACATCGAAGTCGGCGGTGTTCGCCATCAGGAAACGCAGCGTATTGCGAAGGCGTCGATAGCTTTCCACGACGCGTTTCAATATTTCGTCGGAAATCGAAAGGTCACCGGAATAGTCGGTCGCCCCGACCCACAAGCGCAGGATCTCGGCACCGAGCGTGCTCGACACCGTTTGCGGAGCGTCGACGTTGCCCTGCGACTTGGACATCTTCTTGCCTTGCGCGTCGACGGTAAAGCCGTGGGTCAACAGCGCTTTGTACGGCGGTATCCCGTTGAGCATCGACGAAACAAGCAGCGACGAATGGAACCAGCCGCGGTGTTGGTCCGAGCCTTCGAGATACAGGTCCGCTGGAAAATGCGTGTCCTTGGCATGCGAACCCGCGCCGGTTCGCGACGCATCGGGTCCGCCGATCACTGTCTGGTGCGTGCTACCCGAATCGAACCAGACATCGAGCGTGTCCTTGATTTTCTCGTATTCGCGGGCATCTTTGCCGAGCAGTTCGTCGGCCGTGATCGATTGCCATGCTTCGATGCCATCCTGCTCGACGCGTTGCGCGACTTGTTCGAGCAACTCGAGCGTGCGCGGATGCAACGCGCCCGATTCGCGATGCACGAAAAACGGCATCGGCACACCCCATTGGCGCTGGCGTGACAACGTCCAGTCGGGCCGATTCGCGATCATTCCGTAGAGTCGCGCGCGTCCCCAGCTCGGATAGAACACCGTGTTGTCGAGGCCGCGCAACGCTGTCGTGCGAAGCGTCTCTTTGGGCTTGTGGTCCTTGAAGCCGGGCACGTCGTCCATGCCCGCGAACCACTGCGTCGTTGCGCGGTAGATGATGGGTGACTTATGCCGCCAGCAGTGCATGTAGCTGTGCCGATGCTTCTCGGAATGGAAAAGCGCGTCTGCCTCGCGAATCGTCTCGACAATACGTGGATTCGCGTCCCAGATTTTCATTCCGCCGAACAGCGGCAGGTTGTTCGCGAAGCGCCCGTCGCTTTGCACGGGATTGATGATGTCGTCGTCGTTGAGACCGTAACGACGGCACGACAAGAAGTCCTCGACGCCGTAAGCCGGCGAGCTGTGCACGATGCCGGTGCCCTGCTCGGTCGTGACATAGTCGCCGAGGTACACCGGTGATTCGCGCGCGTAGAACGGATGGCGAAATGCGATGCGCTCGAGTGAGCGCCCGGGTGTCGTGGCGATCACCTGGCCATCGAGCTGGTAGCGTGCGAGCACTTGCGCGACCAGATCTTCGGCGACGACGAAAGATCCTTTCGCCGTTGTCACCAACGCATACGCAAGCTCGGGATGAACGTTCAGCGCCTGATTGGACGGAATCGTCCACGGCGTCGTCGTCCAAGTGACGGCGTAAATGGGGCCGCTCGGTAAGTCGTTCAACCCGAACGCGCGCGCGAGCTTCTTGCGCTCGCGATCGATCAGGGGAAACCCGACATCGACGGCAACGTCTTCACGATCCTCGTATTCGACTTCCGCCTCGGCCAGTGCGCTTTGGCAATCGAAGCACCAGTTGACGGGCTTCAGGCCCCGATACAGATAGCCCTTGTCGAGTAAGCGTCCGAGTGTGCGAATCTCGTCGGCTTCGGTCTTGAAAGCCATCGTCGTATAGGGATGCGCCCAGACGCCGAGCACGCCGAGCCGCTTGAACTGCTCGCGCTGCCGCTCGATCTGCTCGGCTGCATAGGCACGCGCGAAGCGTTGCGTTTCCGCCGCCGACAGATGCTTGCCGTAGGTTTTTTCGATCTGCACTTCGATCGGCATGCCGTGGCAATCCCAGCCGGGCACGTACGGCGCATCGAAGCCGGCCATGTTGCGGCTTTTCACGACGATGTCCTTCAAAATCTTGTTCAGCGCATGGCCCATGTGCAGGTCGCCGTTCGCGTACGGCGGCCCGTCGTGCAGCACGAAACGCGGACGACCGAGCGAGGCTTTGCGAATCGATTCGTAAACGCCGTCGCGCTGCCACGCCTCGATCCAGCCCGGTTCGCGCTTTGCGAGGTCGCCGCGCATCGGAAACGGCGTGTCGGGAAGGTTCAGCGTGGACTTGTAATCGGTTTTGGATTCGTCAGGCATGTCGATCGATCAACGCGTTAGGCGGCGCGTCGCGCGAAATAGTCGCGCGCGTTCGCAACGTCGGTGCGGATTTGCGTGGTCAGCGTGTCGAGGTCGGGATAGCGCGCCTCGTCGCGGAGCTTGTGCAGGAACTCGACGACGAGACGCTTCCCGTAGATGGGGGCGTCGAAGTCGAAGAGGTAGACCTCGAGCACCGGCTTTCCTTCGTCGCTGATGGTGGGCCGTACGCCGACGCTCGCCACGCCCGAGCGCACGCCGCCGGGGAGACCGTGCACGTTGACCGCGAAAATGCCCGACAACGCCGGCATGCGCCTGAGGGCAATGTTCGCGGTGGGAAACCCGAGCTTGCGGCCAAGCTTCTCTCCGTGCACGACGCGACCGGCGATCGCGTAAGGTCGGCCCAGCAGTGCCTTGGCGTGCTCGATATCGCCTCGGCCAAGCGCCTCGCGCACTGCGGTCGACGACGCACGCTCGCCTTCGATCGCAACCGTGGCCATCGCTTCCACGCTGAACGTTTTCGCGTGCGCGCGCAGCGTCGCAAGATCGCCCGCACGGCCTTTACCGAAGCGAAAATCATCGCCGACCAGCACCCACCGCACGGCGAGTCGTGACACCAGCACTTGCTCGATGAACGCTTCTGCCGATAACGTCGCGAGCTTCGCATTGAAGCGCGCGATGTACACACGATCGATGCGAAACGCGCGCAGGCATTCGAGCTTCGCGCGCAGGTTCGCAAGACGCGGCGGTGCGCTTCCCGGCGCGAAAAACTCGCGCGGGTGCGGGTCGAACGTCATCACCGCGCTGACGAGGGCGAGGTCTTCGGCGGCTTCGATGAGCCGCGTCAGCATCGCCTGATGGCCGCGGTGCACGCCGTCGAAATTCCCGATCGTCAGCGCGACCGGTCGGTCCGCCGCCGCGGGCAAGCCGCGATAAAGCCGCATGGTGGCGCCGCGCTCCGCTTGTGACTTCGGCACGGCATCGTCGATAAACCAGTCATTCTAGCGTAGGCGCGATGGCCTCGCGCCCGCGGTCAGGGGGTGACCTCCCGAAAGCCGCCTTCGACGAACGGGTAATACAACGCAAGGCGCACCGGTCGATCGTCCAGCGCGCTGAGCAAGCGGCCGTAGCGTGCAAGCTGCCCGCGATAGCGCTCGACTTCGTTGTCGAGAAACCGGGTGACATCGCTGCCTTCGTGCGATCCCGTCTTGAAGTCGACGATCCAGCGCGTTCCGTCGACGACGAAAGTGCGATCGACGACGACGTGCACGATCGCATCCGCATCGACACCGGCGATCGCCCACTCGCTTCTTGCGTCGGAGTGTTTGGCATCGAACAGCCAGCGCCCACGTGGATCGTCGAGTGTGCGACGCACTGCCGCGAGCACGCGCGCGGTAGCACTCGGTAACTCGTCACCGCTAAAGCCGAGGCTCGTAAGCTCGGCACGCACGCGCGGCTCGAGCGCATCGATGCGCTGCGATGTCCAGGCGGCAAGACCATCGTCGGCGATTCGCGCCAGCAGCCGATGGGCAAGCGTGCCGATGCGCCGTGTCGTTTCGTGCGCCCAGTCGAACGGCGGCGTCACCGGATCGAGTTGCTGATTGGATTCCCTCGCCTCGATCGCTGCGTCGGGCTTGGCGAGGCGCGCGTCGACGCTCAGGCGGCGCAACGCGGGTGGCTCCGAACGCTCGCTGTGTATCGCTCCAGCCGACGGAGTGTCGAACGCAAGCTCGGCTGGCAATGCGTGCGAAAGCTTGGCAAGCGAAGTACCCGCGGGCGGGTCCTTCCAGCTCAACGCTCCCGTCGCTTTGTCGATCTGCGTGCCCGGCGCAGCGATCAGGTGCAGTCGTGTCTTGGCGCGCGTGCACGCGACGTAGAGCAGTCGGCCAAGCTCGGCACCCTCTTCCTCACTTTCGAGTCGCGCGAGGTACGCGTACACAGGATCCATCTCGCCCCCACGCGACTTTGCGGGCGCAATGATGAGCCCCGCGTCGCGTCGCCGATAACGCAAGAGTGGCATGGGGGATCTTTTGATCTCCTGCGCGAGTCCGGTGACGATCACCGTATCGAACTCGAGGCCCTTGGCCTTGTGCATCGTCATCACTTGCACGCCGCCGCTGTGCGAGGCCGCCGGCGACGCGTGCAACGAACCGAGCGCGGCGACGAATGCTTCCCAGTCGGGGACGTCGCCGCCGCGTTCATGCGATGAAAGAAGATCGAAGAACAGCGTTGCGGTGTCGAGATCCAACGCGTCGTCGAGACACGCCGGCGCGCCGAGCGCGAGCCAGGCGCCACGTACGCGGTCCACGACGTTCGCTCGACCGCGGGACGCGAGCGCCGGGTTCAGCACTGCCAGTGCGCGTCGCAACCGCGCGCGACCATCATCGGACAAGGCAGTGATTGCGTCGAGGTCGTCCAAAGTTTGCGGCAAGATGCCTGCACGATCGCCGCCGATCGTGATGGCGACAAGGTCATGGAGTGTCAGGCCGCACCACGGTGCACGCAGCGCCGCGAGCCACGCCAGGCGATCGGCCGGCTGCAGCAGCGCGTGCGTGAGCGCCGCCAGATCGCGGACTGCCTGACGCTGCGACAGAAGGTCGAGCTCGACGGCGACGAACGTGATGCCCGCGCGACGGAGCGCCGGCAGGATGGCAGCAAGATGTGCGCGTGCACGCACCAACACTGCGATGTCCTTCGCTCCGTCCGCCTGGGCTTGTCGAATGATCTCGACGACCCATGCGGCTTCTTCAGCGGCGCTCTCGCATCGTTTGAGTGCGGGAGTGATCCCTTCGCATGCATCGCGATGCGGGACGGCCGGCTCGAACGGCACAACGCTTCGCACCGGATCGCGCACACGCCCCAGCACGTCGTCGAACACCGTGTTGCACCACTCGACGATGTTGGCTTGCGAACGAAAGTTGCGTCGCAATGCGAGCCGCTCGACCGGAACATCGGCCACGCTTCCCCGTTGTTGCGCTTCGAGAAAGAACGCGACCTCCGCATCGCGAAAGCGGTAGATCGACTGCATCGGATCACCGACGACGAACAACGTGCGTCCATCACCGGGCGACCAGCCCGCGGTCAGGCGCTTGACCAGCTCGAGCTGCAGGATCGACGTATCTTGAAACTCGTCGACGAGAAGGTGACGCACCGACGCATCGAGTTGCAACAAGAGCTCCGATGGAGCATCGGGCTCGCCGAGTGCGTCGAGCGCCGCGAGATTGGCTTGCAGAAAGTCGACCCGGCGCTCGCTTGCAAAAACGCGCGAGAGCTCGGCCGCGACGTTTTGCAGTATGGCGAGCAGCGCCTCGACGATGCGCCACGCTTCGTCGCTGATGCGAGGCTCGGGGAGCTGACCAGCGGCTTTGAGCGCGCTCGCGAGTCCCGGAACGCTTTCCAGGCGTCGGCACAGCGATTCCATCGCACGCTTGCGCTCGATGCGTGACTCCTTGCTGCCGCTCCCCTTGCTCGCTGGCTCAAAGCCCTGCCCGATGTTGAACAGCTTGCGAAAGCTCGGTCCACTCCGGACCATCAGGAAGCGGTCCAGCGTTCGCCAGTGCGAAAGCGCATCCACCTCCGCCGGAGGTATTCCACCTGCGCGAACACTTGCTTCGAGCGCACAGGCGAACGCGCGTTCCTCTTCATCGCCTTGCACAAAAACCTCGGCTGCATTGAGCGCGCACTGGCGGATGTCCGTTGCGGAGCTCGCGGGAAACGCCGCACGCGTGTCGACAAGCAACCTGACGATGTCGGCGCGCAATGCCGTTTCGAGCTCATCTTTAAGTGTCGCAGCAGGAACGCCGATCACTGCCCGCAGCCACTGGCTGCGCCGCTCCAGCATTTGCTGGAGGGAACGAGCGACCTGTGGCGCCTGATTGTCGAGGTGCAGCAACAGCAGCTTCCAGTTCGCGTCGTCGGCGCGCGCCGAGCACAGCGCACTTTCAGCGGCGCGCAAGTAAAGCTCGCCCGCATCGTCGAGATAGTCCGGGCCAGGACCCAAGCCGGCAGCGATCGGCGCGCGCCGGGCGAATGAGGTTGCAAGCGCGTCGAAAGTCTCCATTCGCAGTCGTGCGGGATGTTCGGTGAGCGCCCAGCCCTGGCGCTGGTTCTGTAGCAGCGCGGCCTTCGCGAGCTGTCGCGTCATGCGCGCATGGTCGAAGTCCTCGACGGGCGCGTCCCGCTCCGCCTCGAGCAACGCTTCCTGCACGCGCTCACGCATCTCGCCGGCGGCCTTGCGCGTGAAAGTCAGTGCGATGATGTGCGACGGCTCGTCGACCGTGGCAAGCAGGGCGAGATAGCGCTGAATCAGAAGCTCGGTCTTGCCGGATCCGGCGGGCGCCTGCACGATGAACGAGCTAGCGACGTCGAGCGATCGTGCTCGCGCGGAAGCGTCCTCCGCGAGCAACACGTCCATTTCACTCGACGTCTGCATCTTCGCCGTCGCCGATCGTCGCGTCATCGAGCATCACCGGAATTCTGCAGAGTGCGTGAAGCCCGCATTGCTTGCATACGCTCGTCGTGTTGCGGGGATCGATGGCCGCCTCACCGGACGCGAATGCCTGCGCCAGTGTCCCGAGGCTTGATTGGAGCTTGCCCATCGCGTCACTCCAGTCGGCGAGCGCCGCGCCCTTCACCTCGGTTGGCGTCGCGATTCCGGGCCACGTTTGCGCATGCGCGGCGAGTCCGATCGCGTCGATCTCCCCTGGTCGCAACTGGGCGTAAACGAGCGCGCGCACCGGCGCCGGCAGGTCGGATTGCTCACACGCTTGCGCATACAACGCGAGCTGCATGCCTTGCGGTCGCGGCGCGAACCAGCGCACCGGCGCGCTCGCCCAGCCGGTCTTGTAGTCGGTGACGGCAATCCCACCGGATTCGAGCGCATCGACGCGATCGAGCCGAACGTTCATCGAATAACCCGCCACCTCGAACGTTGCGCGGCGCTCGGTGTGAAGCACGGTGAATGGCGCGCGCATGCGTTCGACTTCGCTCAACCATTGCATCACCAGTCGCGCCACGCATTCGCCTTCGCGGGCGGCGATCGCCGGCGGTAGCGCGGCCCAACGCGCCGTTCTCAACGCGAGTTTCGCGTCATCGAATGCCTTGTCAACCGTGCTTTGCATACGCGCTTCGCTCATTTGCACGAGCGCTGCATGCGTCTCGGTCGCGCGCCAGAACGCATCCAACGTCGCATGCACCAGCGTGCCTCGCTCGATCGGCGTGAGGCCCAGCGCCGGCGCAGGCCAAGCCTCCGCACCAAGGCGAAGCGCCGCGGCGGCGCGAAACGGGCAGTCGCTTTGCGCCTCGATGAGCTTCGTTCCACCGGGCAATGCTGTTCCGAGCGGGAGCGGCGGAGCTTGAAGATCCGCAATCGACTGCAACGCCGGACGCTGCACGAACATTCGCTCGGCGGTCGAAGGAGGCAGTGGTCCGCTTTCAATGGTCGGCAAAGCTGCAAGCAACGGAGATGCGGTGCGGCGCTGCTCGTCGTTGGCGATCGCGTACGAAAACACGACCTCGGGCGCTGCGTGCGCGAGCGCTGCGCTCACCTTGCGCGCGAACGCGAGCTCGTGCTCGGCCGAGGAGCGCGGGACTTTTCGCTCGCGCTGCCACGCGATCGGCAGCATCGGGTTGGGCTCGGGCGGTCGCGGCCACGCGTCGGATGCAACGCCCGCCACCCACAGCGCATCGAACGACAGGCCGGTGGCCTCCAACAGCCCCAACACCCGGATTCGCGCATCCGAAGCGGCTGGCTGGAAGACCCGCTCGCGGGCAAGTCGGTGCAACGTCGTCAACGCATCGTCGCGTGACAGAAGCGGCGAGACCGCGGCCAATTGCGCGAAAGTGGCGAGCAGCTCGTTCCAGGCGCGGTGGGCCTGGTACTCGTTGCTCGACAGTGTGCGACCCTCGCACCAACCGACATCGCTGATCCAGCCGCCCCAGCGCTCGGCCCAGGCTCGTGGTGATAGTCGCGCCTGGTCGGCAAGCTTGCTTCGCGACGATTGCCAGCATTCGGCCAGCGTCGCGTCGATGCGCGCAAAGTCGCTGATCAACGCGCCCCAGCCGATCTCGCGCGCGCCGCGTTCGATCCACGTGCGTTCGAGCGCCGCACGGCGCATCCAGCCCGTGTCGCTTCCCGGCAGATAGGGCGAGCGGATCAGCACGGCGGCGCGCGATCGATCGATCGGCTGCTCGGCAATCGCGATCAGCGCAAGTGCGCTCGCTACCAGCGGCACATCGGCCAGCGCGACGCCGAGCGAGATGTCGTAAGGACGCGGAAGATCTTCACAACCCGGCCATTGCAGCGGCGCGCACAGGCGCTCCTCGCACGCGGCCCGCACGCTTTCACGGCGCCGCGCAAGGTCGAGCACGACCACGCCCACGCGTGCGTTCGGATGATTTCGCACGCGCTCGCGTGCGAAATCGAGCGCTCGTGCGATTTCCTCGCGCGGCGTTGCACTGATCGCGAGCCGGGCGCTCGACTCACCGATCGGTGGCGGTGTTAGTGGCTGCCGGGCAATGCATGCCCCTGCGCCGCACAGCGCATCGATCAGTCGTTGCTGTTGCGGCGACAAGTCGATGAAGCCGGCGAGAACGATCTCGGTTCCCGCCACTTTCGGAAGGTCTCGCGCGACCGTTGCAACAACGTTGGCGGATTGCGCATCGTCTAGCGCGTCGAGCCGCTGCAGCTCGCGGCGATAGCGCTCGGCCCACCCGACGAACGCCTCGACATCGGGAACCGGATAGCTCCAGCCACGCAAGCTTTCGGCGCCATTGCCGAATGCATGCATGCGCTCCCACGCTTCGGCCGCAAGGCTCGCTGTCGCATCGAGATCGATCAGTGGCGATCGCGCGGGGTCGGTCGCGACGACGCGATGCCATAGCTGCGTGGCTTGGGCCGCATCGAATCGGTGAGCCGGCAGCGGAAGCCCGGCGTCCTGCGCTGCGTCTACCAGCCCGGCTACGAAAGTGCTCCAGGGCAGTGCGCGAGCCGACGGCCACGACGAGCGCCCCGCGGCAAGCTGAATCCCGTCATAGGCCTCGCTCAACTCGCGTGCGAGGCGCTTGTTCGGCGTGACAACGGTAGCGCCGCGCGCGAACGCGGCGTCGAGCATCGAATCGAGCATGCGCACTCAAAAATGTTGCGCAGACTCTAACAGCACCCGGGCTCACCAGATGAGCCAATGGCGTGGCTGCCCGCCGTGAAGGTCAGTCGGACTGACTGATTCCGGCGCTCAAACCCGGCAAGGGTGTCACCGTGGCGGAACGGCCATCGCCGCCCAGCGACGCCAAGGTGGCCCGCGCAGCCTGAACACTTACGCGCGGCGGCGGCATTCCGGAAGTCCCAGGCGGCATGGCAGTCGGCGGAATCGCTCCCAGCGACGCGCCGAGCGGGTCGACCATTCGCGAAGGGTCGACTCGCCGCACCAGCGCCTTCCATTCGCCGCACCAATCCTCGTCGCGCACCGTGGGCCACACGCCTTCGATCATGTACGACTTCTGGTTGATCGGCGAAAGCGACGGCGCATTGCGGCGACACTGGCCTGCGTTGGGGGCTTTCGTATCGCTGTTGCGCTGATTGCGATCGAAGAATTGACAGCCGCTGCAGCGTTCCACTTTTGCCTCCGTCCGGCCTGGGGTCGGTTGTAGTTCGATCCCTCATTGATCAGCAAATCCTTTGCCAGCGACGACGAGCGGTGTGCTTGGCGACGCGTTGTCGATGCCACAAGCACACGTTGCGATTGGGAAAACTCGATGTTCGCTACACGCCTCACGCATGCACGTCACTTGCTGACTGCAACGCTATCGGCCACAACGCAAAAGCGCATTCATCCGTTCGGCCGACTCGCCGAGCGCACTCACAACACGGTGGAATTCGCGCGCGAAAAGTCGCGCGCAACAATCAATGCCGGATCAGCGGCAGGAAACCGCGCGGAATGACGTGCACGATACGCTCGCGGGGCTTGACGCTACGTGAGCTTGCGCGACGCGCAGCGCTGCGTTGTAAGCGTCGCGGTTTCGCATCGCCGCGCATCCGGTGCGGTGAGCGCACGCGTGCGCGCAGCACGTGACGCGACGTCCGGCGCGAAGCGCCCCGACGCGTGGATAAAAGAACGGCCGCCGACCGCATCGCTGTTTGCAGTCAGGAAGTAAAAGAGCTTCCCGGCGGCCGCAAACCGGAGACAGTGGGCGTCTTCATGCTGCGAGCGCCGTGACAGCCGAGTTGAGCGGCTCGGGCACGTCCTGCACGCGCCGCGGCAGGGGTGATTTCATATCGAGAATCTGCTTCAGTTCGGCATCGGCCTGGTCGGCTTCGATCGCAAGCTGCGCGTCGTAGGCAATGCGCCGTTCCTGGTCCGACAACACCTGATAGGCCGAGTGAATCATTCGCACCAGCGTCGAGAGATCGGGACCGTTCGGCGTCATCGCATCGTTGAAACGCTCGAGCACGCGCGCATACGCCGCCTCGATGCGCTCGCGCGGTGTTCCAGGCGCGATTTCGAGATAGTCGTAGTGGGTGTAGATCATGCTCATCATCCTGTCCGGGCTCGCGATCACTTGTGGACCGCGCTTGCAGATGGGTTTGCGAAGACCGTGCCAAGCGCCAACACCGCTCGTCGCTTTCGCTAACGTGTTGACGGACATGCGAAACGCGCCAGCCCAACGGAATAGCGGTCGATTTGTCGACTACCGGGGAAGCGCGACGCCGAGCGCCGCGAGCGCCGCGTCGCGTCGTCACGAAGCGCTACAAAACCGAAATGCGCTTCGCTTTTGCTGGTGGCGGGAACGCCTGGTCGAGCTTCGCAAGCGTTGCAGCGTCGAGTGTGAGCGCTGCAGCGTCGACGTTTTCGCGCAGGTGATCGCGCGACGCCGTTTTGGGTATCGCGACCACCCCATCGCGTGAAAGGACGAACGCGAGCGCAAGCTGCGCCGGCGTGATGTGCAGCGGAGCGGCGATCGCGGAGAGCTTTTTCGAATCCGCGAGGCCGCCCTGACCGAGTGGCGAGTACGCCATCAGTGGGATTCCATTCGTACGACACAATTCGAGCAATCGCCATTCGACGGCGCGATCCTCGAGGTGATAGAGCACTTGATTGGCAGCGCAGCGCGTGCCACTGGGGATTGCGAGCAATTCGCCCATATCAGCGGCATCGAAATTCGACACGCCCCAGCGCCCGATCTTGCCTTCACGCACGAGGCGTTCGAACGTCGCGACGGTCTCTTCGAGCGGCGTGTGGCCGCGCCAGTGCAACAGGTAACAGTCGATGCGCTCGATGCGAAGCCGACGCAGGCTCCGTTCGCAGGCGGCCGGCATCGATTTGGAGCCTGCGTTCTGTGGATAGCACTTACTGACGATATAGACACTGTCGCGCGCACTCCCCGCGATCGCATCGCCGACGATGGACTCCGCTTCGCCATCACCGTACATCTCCGCCGTGTCGATCAGTTTCACGCCAAGCTCTAGGCCGAAGCGCAGCGCGCCGACTTCGGCCGCACGCTGTCGTTTGCGCTCGCCCATGCGCCAGGTGCCCAGTCCGAAGCGAGGCATCGTCGTAAACGCCATGTTGGCTAGCTTAGCGCGCGTAGAATTTAGGCCCTAAGCTCACGCAAACATGCCATTCGATCCTCCTCCGCCGTCCGGTCGCTTCGTCGTGCGCGCCGCGTGCCCGCACGATTGTCCCGACACTTGCGCGATGCTCGTGACCGTCGATGACGGCCGCGCGGTCGACATTCGCGGAGCACCCGATCATCCGCCGACGCAAGGTGTTCTGTGCACGAAAGTCGCGCGCTATCTCGATCGCACGTATTCGGATCAGCGGCTCTTGCATCCGATGCGTCGCGTCGGTCGCAAAGGCGAGCGCCGCTTTGCGCGCATTGGCTGGGATGAGGCACTCGACGAGATCGCGACGCGCTTTTCCGCGATCGCCGCCGTATACGGCCCGGAAGCGATCCTTCCCTACAGCTATGCGGGAACGATGGGGCTTTTGCAGTATTGCTCGATGGATCGGCGCTTTTTTCATCGGCTTGGCGCAAGTCTTCTCGATCGCACGATTTGCTCTTCGGCAGGCAAGGCCGGCTGGTCGATGGTGATCGGTGCGTCGATCGGGATGGACGTCGAGCGCTATGTCGACAGCCGGCTGATCGTGATCTGGGGCAGCAATTCGATCACGTCGAACCTCCACTTCTGGACGCGCGCACAAGAGGCGAAGCGGCGCGGCGCGAAGCTGATCGCGATCGATCCTTTGCGAAGCGCCACTGCCGAGAAGTGCCACGAGCACCTCGCGTTGATGCCCGGCACCGATGCCGCGCTCGCGTACGGCATCATGCATATCCTGATCCGCGATGGCCTTGTCGATCGCGACTATGTCGAGCGCTACACCGTGGGCTTCGATGCGCTGGCGGAGCGTGCCGGCGAATGGACGCCCGCGCGCGTTGCGGTGACGTGCCGGATCAGCGAGCGGGAGGTCGAGTCGCTGGCGCACGACTATGGAACGCTGACGCCTGCCGCGATTCGCGCCAACTACGGCATGCAGCGCACGGCCGGCGGTGGCAATGCCATGCGCGCGGTCGCATGCTTGCCTGCGTTGATCGGCGCATGGCGTCACTCGGCGGGTGGCGGGCTGTTGTCGTCGGCAGGGAACTATCCGATCGACGTTGCGGCGCTCGAGCGTCCCGATCTGATACATGGCAAACCGCGCACGATCAATATGAGTGCGATCGGCGATGCATTGACGAGCGCGGATCCACCGATACGCGCGGTCTTCGTCTACAACAGCAATCCGCTGGCGGTTGCGCCTCACTCGTCCAAAGTAACGCAAGGTTTTGCGCGCGACGACTTGTTCGTCGTCGTGCACGATCTTTTCCAGACCGACACCGCCGATTATGCGGATATCGTCCTCCCGGCGACGTCGCAGCTCGAGCATTTCGATTTGCACACCTCGTATGGTCACCTGTACGTCCAAGTGAACCATCCGTCGATCGCACCGCTCGGCGAGTCGATGCGCAATACCGAATTGTTCCGGCGGCTTGCGGCGCGCATGGGCTTCGACGAGCCGGCGTTGCAGGAGAGTGACGAGTCGATTGCGCGCCATGCGTTGCGTCGCAACGCCCCGAATATTGCGAGCTTCGACTTCGACACGCTGCTGCGTGACGGTTTTCGCCGGCTCGACGTACCGGAAGACTTCGCACCGTTTGCAAAGGGCGACTTTCCGACGCCGTCGGGCAAGTGCGAGTTCTTCTCCGAACGTGCACGCCAGAGTGGCGACGATCCGTTGCCGGCGGTCGTGCTGCCCCGCGAATCGCGCCAGCGCAATCCCGAATTGGCGACGAGCTATCCGTTGGCGTTCATCTCGCCGCCGGAACGCAATTTCCTCAATTCGTCATTTGCCAACGTGCCCGGGCTCATCGCGCCCGATGCGACGCCGCGCTTGCTCGTGCATCCTGACGATGCAATGCCGCGAAACATCGCAAGCGGCGCACGTGTTCGCATCCGCAACGATCGCGGCGCGTTTTTCGCGCAGGCCGAAGTCACCGATCGGGCGCGACCGGGTGTTGTCGTAGCGCCGTCCGTCTGGTGGCGCAAGCTGGCGCCGGGCGGCGAGAACGCCAACGCCGTGACAAGCCAGGCGCTGACCGATATCGGACGCGCCGCGACGTTTTACGATTGCCTCGTCGAAGTCGAGGTTGCATCTTTGTAAGAGCATTCCTGATGCCTGCCTACCGGCGTTCCGATGCAAGCGGCGGAGCGGTTTGGCTAACGTGCCGGAATCGCCGTCGCATCGACGGCTCAACTCCGGAGTCGGCATGAAACTCAACTCGCAACATCGCATCGCGGTGGGAATCGCAATGCTTACTTTCGCGCTCGCCGCTTTCCCCGTCGCCGCGCAAACAGTCGGCAGTGGTGTGCAATATGTGACCGGTGGCATCGGCAAGGGGGAAGCGGATGCGTTGCGCGCGCAAGCGAAGGGATTTCCGCTCGAGCTGCAATTTTCTCGCCGCACGGAAACCGGCAATGCGTTCGAGTCCGATGTCGCGGTGCGGATCATCGATGCGAGCGGGCGCGCGGTGCTCGAGATTCCTGCGGCGCAACCGATCGTTCTTGCCAATGTCGCGCCCGGACGCTACACCGTCGAGGCGACGGCGAACGGACAGACCAAGCGTCAAACCGTAGATGTCGGAAAGGGTCGTTCCAACATCTCGATCATATGGTGACCATGGTGAAGATCGATATCGCCGGGCTGCAGCGCGCCTATGAGGGCCGATCCACCGGCGCTACAGCCAGCGCTGAATGGTTGTAGACCGACTCAGATCTTTCGCACGAGCCCCGTCATCACCCCGAAAATCTCGAGCGAGCCTTCGGGCCGGATCGGCGCGTACGACTTGTTCTCGGCGCGCAGCACGAATTCGCCGCGCTCGACGTCGAGGCGCTTTAGCGTGAACTGGTTGTCGACGATCGCCACGACGATGTCGCCCTTGCTCGCGTTGTGGCGCTTCTCGACGACGACCAGATCGCCCTCGAAAATGCCGGCGTCGATCATCGAATCGCCCTTCACGCGTATCAATACCGTTTCGGAAGGTCGTTCGATCAGATAGTCGTCGATGGTGAGCGCCTCGGAGTCGGTGTCGTCGCTCGCCTCGGGCAAGCCCGCGCGCACCGGCTGCGTGGCCAGCGGCCGTGCGAAAAAGCGGCGCGTGGGCGCAAGACGCCGATCGGGCGTCGACTCGAGAAGTCCTGCCAGCTTGAAGCGGGCGACGAGCGCTGCCACCGACGACTTCGATCGCAGTCCCAACAAGCTCCCGATCGACGCGTACGAAGGCAACGCGCGGTGGCGCGCGTAATAGTCCTGCAGCTGTGCGAGATAGGAACGATCGTTCGACATCAGTGCTAACATAGCGAACGAACGTTCGCACGTCAAGGCTTTTCGTCGGATCAGCCGTGTTCGCCCCTTCGATCGCATTCGTCGACCTCGAGACCACCGGAACGCGCGCGGCGCGCGACCGGATCACCGAAGTGGGCATCGTCCGCGTCGATGAACGCGCAAACGGCGACACACGCGTCAGCGAATGGTCGTCGCTCGTCGATCCGGAAGTCCCGATTCCGCCGGCCATTCAGGCGCTCACGGGCATCACCGACGCAATGGTTAGAAGCGCGCCGAGTTTTTCGTCGGTCGCGTCCGAAGTTGCGCAGCGGCTCGAGGGTTGCGTCTTCGTCGCGCACAACGCGCGCTTCGATTACGGATTCCTGAAGCACGAATTCGCGCGCCTCGAGCGGCCGTTTCGCGCGCAGGTCCTCTGCACGGTCAAGTTGTCGCGCCGCTTGTTTCCCGACGAGGCGTCGCACAGCCTCGATGCGTTGATCCACCGACACGCGCTCGCGATCACGGAGCGCCATCGCGCGCTCGGCGATGCGCGCGCACTCTGGCAGTTCATGCAGACGGTATACGCGACGCTGCCCGTGGACGGCATCGCCGCGACCGTGCGTCGCATCCTGCGCATTCCAAGTTTGCCGCCGCAACTACCTGCAGATGCTCTCGACGCCATCCCCGAATGCGCGGGCGTGTATCTGTTCTACGGCGACAATCCGCTGCCGCTCTATATCGGCAAGAGCACGAACCTGCGCGAGCGCGTTGCGGCGCATTTTTCGTCGGACTGGATGAGCGAAACCGATTTGCGCTTGTCGTCCGAAATTTGTCGCATCGAAGTGCAACCCACCGCGGGCGAGCTCGGTGCGCTGCTGCGGGAAGCGTCGCTGATCAAGTCGCTGTTGCCGGCTCACAACCGCGCATTGCGACGTAAAGAAGATGCCGGTGTGATGCGCTTTCGCGGTGATGGCTCGCCGACGTTCACGCCGCTTGCGCATGCAGACGTTTGCGACATCATGTCCGGCTATGGGCCGTTCAGCTCGCGACGCGCGCTGCGTTCTGCGCTCGATGCGCTGGCTCGCGAGCACGCATTGTGCTGGCGCCGTTTGGCACTCGAGCGGCGCGCGCGGGGTCCGTGCTTTTCACGACAATTACGTCGTTGCAAAGGTGTATGCGAAGGCGCCGAGTCGATCGAAGCGCACGACGCGCGCTGGCGTGAAGCGCTTGACCCGTGGAGGATTCCGCGCTGGCCGTTCGCAGGATGCGCGCTGGTGCGTGAAGCCGATGCCATCCGCTGCGACGTTCACGTCGTGCGCGACTGGGCCTGGCTGGGTACCGCGCACGACGAAGCCGAGCTTGCGGCGCTGCTCGAAGCGCCGCCGCGGCCGCTGTTCGACCTCGACGCGACGCGATTGTTGTTGAAGACGTGGGCGAAGCGCCCGACGGCTTTCGTCGCGGCGACTACTCCGGCTTGATGCCCGCGTTACGGACCACCGTGCCCCAACGGCCCTGCTCTTTCGCGATCAGCTCCGCGAATTCCCTGGGCGTGTCGCCGACGATCAAGCCGCCGTCTTCGACGATCTTCTGCGTGCTTTCCTTCGACTTCAGCGCCGCAACGATCGAAGCGTGCAAACGATCGAGCACCGGCTGCGGCACATTCGCCGGCGCCATGATGCCGTACCACTGCGACGTCTCGAACCCGGGATAACCCGATTCGGCGATCGTCGGCACGTCGGGAAAGGAAGAGACACGTTGCGCGGCGCCGACTGCAATCGGCTTGATCTTGCCGGACTTGAGTTGCCCGCTGATCGGCGGAATCCCGTTGAACGTCATCTCGATCTGCCCGCCCAGAAGATCGGTGAGCATCGGTCCCGTGCCTTTGTAAGGAACGTGCTGCACATCGATTTTCGCGACCGACTTGAAGTACTCCATCGCGAGATGTCCCGCGCTCCCGTTGCCAGCGGTGCCGTAGTTGATCTTGCCGGGCTGCTTTTTCGCAAGATCGACGAACTCCTTCAGCGAGGTCACCGAAAGCTTCTGCGGATTCACCGCGATGACATTCGGCACGCGTGCGACCATCGAGATCGGCGTGAAGTCCTTGTTCGCATCGTAGGGAAGCTTGTTGCCGAACAAGGCCGGATTCACGGCGAGCGTTCCGACGTGCCCGAGAATCAGCGTGTAACCGTCCGCCGCAGCGCGTTTCACTTCCTCCATTGCGATGTTGCCGCTGCCGCCGGGCTTGTTGTCGACGTACACCGCTTGCCCGAGGTGCGCCGCCATGCCGGCTGCAAGCGAGCGCGCGATGATTTCCGACGAGCCGCCGGGCGCGAACGGAACTACAAGACGAATCGGCTTCGTCGGAAATGCGCCTTGCGCGAACGCTGGTACAACGATCGCAAGCGTGAGTGCGAAAACGCTGGTCAGAGATCGAATCATTTTCATCAGCGAGTGCCTTTTTTAAGAGTGTGTGGCGTGCGCTGCGATGACAACGCTTACGCATGCAGTCAGCTTCTTCGCATACGGCACGTGCAAAAATTCGTTCGGACCATGCGCGTTGGATTTCGGACCGAGCACGCCGGTAATGAGAAATTGCGCGGCGGGAAACTGGCGCCCGAGCATCCCCATGAACGGAATCGTGCCACCTTCACCCACCGCCGCCGCGGGCTTGTCGTAAAGCGCCTGCGATGCGCGCTGCAACGCTGCATCGAGCCACGGCGCCGTTGGCGGCGCGTTCCAACCAGTCGCAGCATTTTCCGGGCGAAACGTTACATTCGCCGCATAGGGCGGATCGCGCTCCAACAAGGACTTCATCGCCGCGGTTGCGGCATCGCCATCAACGATGGGCGGCAATCGCAACGACAGTTGCAGTTCAGTGCGCGGCCTCAGGACGTTGCCTGCGTTTGCAATCGCCGGCAAACCTTCGGCGCCAATCACCGACAACGCCGGACGCCAGGTGCGATTGAGGAGTGCTTCGGCTCGATCGTTCAGCATCGGCGCAGTGTTTCCTGCGAACGGATACTTGCGAAAGACGATGTCGCCCATGATTTCCGCGGCGGCGCGTGCCTGTTGCATGCGCTCGTCGGGGATAACGGCGTGAAAGACATCCGGCTTGATGCGTCCGGTGGTCTGCTCTTCGAGACGCTCGATCAACGTTCGTGCAATGCGAAACGATGAAGGCACCACGCCGCTCGCATCACCCGAGTGCACGCCTTCGGTCAATACTTCGACTGCGAGCGTACCCGCGGCGAGCCCTCGTAACGACGTCGTCGCCCACAAGCGCTCGTAATCACCGCAGCCCGAATCCAGTCCGATCACGAGCGATACATTGCCCATGCGCGAGGCGAGTGTTTCAAGATACGGCGGAAGATCGTAGCTTCCCGACTCCTCGCAGGTTTCGATGATGCCCACGCATCGCGCGTGCGGAAGCCCCTGCGCATCGAGCGCGCCGAGGGCTGCAAGCGCCGCGAACACCGCGTAGCCATCGTCCGCGCCACCGCGACCGTAGAGCTTGCCGTCCTCGAGTTTCGGCAGCCACGGTCCAAGGTCGGTGCGCCATCCTGTCATCTCGGGTTGCTTGTCGAGATGTCCATACAAAAGCACCGTGTCGACGCGCTCGGTGCCGCGCGCGGGAACCTCGAAGAACAACACAGGCGTGCGACCGGCAAGTCGCACGATCTCGCAGCGCAATCCGCGAATCGGCTGTGCGCGCACCCAGGCTTCTGCGAGACGAATGACGCGCTCGATGTAGCCATTCGCTTCCCACTGCGAATCGAAATGCGGCGACTTCGCCGGCACGCGAATGTAGTCGGTGAGTTGGGCAACGATGTCGTCGTCCCAGCGGGATGCGGTGAAGCTTGTAAGGCCGGCGATGTCCATGATGAAGCGGAGTTAGTGTCCCGGGTTAGTAATTCGCTGAACAATGCTTGAAGAGATCATAGTGCCCGCGCAAACGGGCCGCGTTCGCTTTCGGCCGCGGCATCCCCGCGCGGCCGGGTTCAACACCTGCCGCGCGGGGCAACAGTGCGATGTAAAGCAACGATGGCCGGGAGTGAACTGGCCCGATTCGCACAGCGAATTACTGACTCGGGACACTATTAATGGGACGACATTATCGCCGACGCGGCGGGAGGCATCTGGCGATGCGCCGCAAAGTCGGCGCCTGCCGGACGGCTGTGACCGAAGTTCGCTGATGCTGGCGGCAAAGCGGGTTGCCGCATCATCATTGCTCCGGCTTTCCTTGCACGACCTATGGCCCTCGATCTCTATCGCAAGAAACGCGATTTCGCCAAGACACCGGAGCCTGCAGGTCGCGTCGGTCGCGGTAAGGCGAAGGCGTTGTCGTTTGTGATTCAAAAGCACGCGGCGAGTCACTTGCACTACGACTTCCGGCTCGAGCTCGATGGCGTGCTGCTGTCCTGGGCCGTTCCGAAAGGACCTAGCCTCGATCCCAAGGACAAGCGCCTTGCGATGCACGTCGAGGATCATCCGCTGGAATACGGCGATTTCGAGGGCATCATTCCTCCGAAGCAGTACGGCGCCGGCGCGGTGATCGTGTGGGATCGCGGGCACTGGATACCCAAAGAAGATCCCCGCGAGGGCTATCGCAAAGGCAAGCTCAAGTTCCTGCTCGACGGGGAGAAACTGCACGGCGGCTGGATCCTGGTGCGAAGCCACGGTAGATATGGCGGTCGCGACGACGGCAAAGCGTGGCTTTTGATGAAAGAGGACGACAGTGAAGCGCGTACCGGTGACGAAGCGCTGATCGTCGAGCGCGCGCCCAAGAGCGTGATAACCCAGCGCGATCTCGACGACGTTGCGCGTGAGAAGTCGCGTGTCTGGCATTCGACAAAATCGGTCAAGGCCAACGTCGAGTCGGGTGCGGTCGCACCGCTGACGAAGGATGTTGACGAGAGAGCACTTGTCGGCGCGCGCAAAGCCGCGTTGCCCGAGACGCTCAACGCGCAACTCGCGACACTCGTCGACGAAGCGCCCGACGGTCCCGAGTGGCTGCACGAAATCAAGTTCGACGGCTATCGCATGCTCGGGCGCATCGAGCGCGGCAAGTGTCGCATCTATTCGCGCAATGGCAAGGAATGGACCGACGCGTTTCGGACGCTTGCGAAGGCAGCGGCGACGTTGCCATTGAAATCCGCGTGGATCGATGGCGAGATCGTCGTGCAATCTGCAAACGGCGCCAGCAGCTTTCAGGATTTGCAGAACGCGCTCGGCGACGGCGGCGAAGATCGTCTCGTCTGGTTCGTATTCGATCTTCCCTTTCTGAATGGTCAGGATCTGCGTGCCGTGCCGCTGATCGAACGCAAGCGCTTGCTCGAGCCGCTACTTGCGGGCAGCGACCGCATGCGCTACAGCAATCATTTCGTCGCCAGCGGTTCTGCGATGCTCACCGAGGCGTGCAAGCTCGGTCTCGAAGGCATCATCAGCAAACGAAGCGATTCACGCTACCAATCGACGCGCGGACGAAGCTGGCTCAAGATCAAATGCAATCAACGCCAGGAGTTCGTGATCGGGGGCTTTACGAAGGGCCAAGGCAATCGCAGCGGCTTCGGTGCATTGCTCGTCGGTTATTACGACGGTGATCAACTGAAGTATGCAGGCAAGGTCGGGACCGGATTCAATCACGCGTCGCTCGACGACATTCGCAAGCGGCTCGATGCCAACATGGCGAGCAAGCCGCCTTTCGTCAATCCTCCCACCGGCGCGGAAGGTCGGCGGGCAACGTGGGTGAAGCCGGTGCTGGTCGGCGAAATCGCGTTCACCGAGTGGACGCGCGACGATACGTTGCGTCATCCATCGTTTCAAGGATTGCGGCTCGACAAGAAAGCGCGCGAGGTTGTGCGAGAGCGCCCGACAGCGGTTGCCAATGCGGAACCGCCCGCGAAGACATCGAAGGCCTCCAAGCCATCGCAATCACTGGTCGCCGGCGTCACGATCAGCAATCCGGACAAGCCGATGTTCCCGGAGATCCCGCTGACCAAGCGCGAGCTTGCCGAATATTACGAGCGCACTGCGGAGCGCATGCTTCCGCACGTTGCGAAACGTCCTTTATCGCTCGTTCGCTGCCCGAACGGCTGGAGTTCGAAATGCTTTTTTCAGAAGCACGCCAAGGATGTCCCCGAATGGATCGATCGCGTGCGCGTGCAGGACAGCGCGGGTCCCGCCGACTACACGATGGCGAACAATGTGAAGTCGCTCGTCACGTTCGCGCAAATGGGTGTCATCGAAATCCACCCGTGGGGAAGTCGCGAAGGAAGCCTCGAAAAGCCCGATCGACTGATTCTCGATCTCGATCCCGACGATGCGCTCGGCTGGGAGGAGATCAAAACGGCGGCGCTACTGTCCCGCACGTTGCTCGGTGATCTCGGTCTCGAATCCTTTCTGAAAACGACGGGCGGCAAGGGCTTGCATGTCGTCGTGCCGATTGCGGCGACGATGGACTGGGACGCAGCGAAGGACTTCGTGCGTAATCTCGCACTCGTTTTGGTGCGCACGTTCCCGGATCGTTTTACCGCGACGGTTGCAAAAGCGGCGCGCGGCGGCAAGATCTTCATCGACTATTTGCGAAACGCGCACGGCGCCACCGCCATCGCGCCTTATTCGGTGCGCTCTCGGAGGAATGCGCCGGTAGCGATGCCTGTCGACTGGTCGGTGCTGGACAATGACGAGGACATTCGCTTCGATCACTTCAACGTTCGCAATGTCGACGCGTTACTACGAAAGCCGGATCCCTGGCGGAATATCGGGAAGGTCAAGCAGAGCGTGACGGCGGCGCTGAGAAAGCGAATGACGCGCTGAGCCACGGAAGCGCCACGTCGCGGATACTGCTGCGCGCTCCCGCTCTCAAAGCGTCGCTCCCGCTACTCGATCTTCACGTTCGCGCGCTTCACCACCTTCGCGAAGTTCTCGGTGTCCGATCGGATCAGCGCCGCCATTTGTTCGGACGTATTGGCCACCGGCTCGGCTCCGAGTTCTTCCAGGCGCTTGCGCACATCCGGCATGTTGAGCACCTTGACGATGTCGGCGTTCAGCCGCGTCACGATCGCTGCGGGCGTTTTGGCCGGTGCGAGCACGCCGAACCACGAACCCAAGTCGAATCCCGGGAGCGCTGCTTCGGCGATCGTTGGCACATCCGGCAGTGCCGAGGAGCGCTTGGCTGTGGTGACCGCAAGCGGTCTTAGCTTCCCGGCCTTTATGTGCGGGAGCACAGGCGTCACGGTGTCGAAGCTCATCGCGATCTCGCCTCCCAACAATGCTGCAGTGAGTGGGCCGCTGCCCTTGTAGGGAACGTGCGCCATCTCGACACCTGCCAACACGGAGAATTGCTCGCCGATCAGATGCTGTGCAGTGCCTTGTCCGTTCGATCCATACGTGAGCTTGCCGGGATTCGCCTTGCCGTACGCGATCAACTCCTTGACCGACTTCGCCGGGACGGACGGGTTCACCACGAGCACATTGGGAACCAGCGCGACCACGCTGATAGGCGCCAAGTCCTTCTGGAAGTCGTACGGCAGCTTCGGATAGACGCTGGTCGCGATCGTGTGATGCACCGCGCCCATCAGTAGCGTGTGCCCGTCTGCTGGGGCCCTGGCGACCATCGCAGCACCGATCGTTGCACCTGCGCCCGGTCGATTGTCGACGATTACAGGGTGCCCCCACAATTCATGCAGCTTGTCAGAAAGCGTGCGAGCCAGAACATCGGTGGTGCCGCCGGGCGGAAACGGAACGATCAGCGTCACCGGCTTGGCCGGGAACGTCTGTGCGTGCGCTGCGGCGGCGCTCAACGCCAGCAGCATCGTCGCTGCACAACGAAAGAAACGGTTCATATTCATTGATGATCTTTCATTTGCCCAGCGCGTTGCACACGGCCTGGGTGACATCTTTGGTGGTTGCCTTGCCGCCAAGATCGCCGGTATGCAGCGCGGGATCGGCGGTTACCTTTTCGATGGCGCGCATCACACGGCCAGCGGCCTCCGTCTCCCCCAAATGCTCGAGCAGCATGACGACCGACCAGAAGGTGCCGATGGGATTCGCCAAGCCTTTGCCCATGATGTCGAATGCCGAGCCGTGAATCGGCTCGAACATCGACGGGTAGCGGTGTTCGGGATCGATGTTGCCGGTCGGCGCAATGCCCAAGCTGCCTGCCAGCGCAGCGGCGAGGTCGCTCAATATGTCCGCGTGCAAGTTCGTCGCGACGATCGTGTCGAGCGTTGCGGGCTTGTTGATCATCCGCGCGGTCATCGCATCGACGAGCTCCTTGTCCCATTTCACATCGGGAAACTCGCGCGCGACTTCGCCGGCGATCTGATCCCACATCACCATCGCATGACGTTGCGCATTGCTCTTCGTAACGACGGTAAGATGCTTGCGCGGCCGTGACTGCGCGAGCTTGAACGCGAAGCGCAGAATCCGCTCGACGCCCGCGCGAGTCATGATCGACACATCGGTGGCGGCTTCGATCGGGTGCCCTTGATGCACGCGACCGCCCACCCCCGAGTACTCGCCTTCCGAGTTCTCGCGCACGATCACCCAGTTCAAGTCTTCGGGCTTGCAGCGCTTGAGCGGGCCGTCGATGCCGGGAAGAATGCGTGTGGGACGCACGTTGGCGTACTGGTCGAGTCCCTGACAGATCTTGAGGCGCAGCCCCCATAGCGTGATGTGATCGGGGATGTCCGGGTCGCCGGCGGAGCCGAACAGGATCGCGTCCTTGTCGCGCAGGGCATCGAGGCCGTGCTCCGGCATCATCACGCCGTGCCGGCGATAGTAGTCGCCCCCCCAATCGAAATTCTCGAACTCGAACCCGAAGTTTTGGTTCGATGCAGCGAGCGATTCCAGTACTTGCTGGCCGGCGGGTACGACTTCCTTCCCGATGCCGTCGCCGGGTATCGTCGCAATGCGGTATCGCTTCATGGTCTTCTCGATCGTGTGCGTTGCGACACTTTAGGATCTGGACTCCTTCGCGGATCGGCGCTAGAGTGAATCCATTGTTTACTTCTAGTTAATAATCGCGAGGCCCATGCCGGTTCATGTACAACCGTCGGATCTTGGTTTCTTCTCGGCTATCGCTGCGGCGGGCAGCCTGAGCGCTGCGGCACGCGAGCTCGGGGTTACGACGCCCGCGGTCAGCAAGCGCCTCGCGCAGATCGAAGCGCGCCTCGGCATGCCGCTCGTGGTCCGAACAACCCGGCGCTTGAGCCTGACGCCTGAAGGCGAGATCTACCGGGACCATGCGCGTCGCATCCTCGGTGACATCGAGGACATGGAAGAATTGCTCGGCGTCTCCCTGAGGGAACCCCAAGGATTGTTGCGCGTCAACGCAACGCTCGGGTTCGGCCGCAGCCACGTTGCGCCACTCATCTCGCGGTTCGTCCGCAAGTATTCGCAAGTGCAAGTACAGCTGCAGCTATCGGTCAATCCGCCGCCGATGTCCGATGACGCCTGGGATGTTTGCATCAGGTTCGGCGAGCCGCCCGATGCGCGCGTCATCGCAAGGCAGCTTGCCAGCAATCGCCGGCTGTTGTGCGCCGCGCCGTCCTACCTCGCGAAGTACGGCAAACCGAGAACCCCGCGCGATCTGATGCAACACAATTGCATTGGCATCCGCCAAGGCGACGAGGCCTATGGCGTGTGGCGACTCTCGACCGGTCGTGGTCGTCACGCCTTGGTGGAATCGATCAAGATCAAAGGGAATCTGACGACCAACGACGGCGAGATTGCCGTCAGTTGGGCGCTCGACGGCCGCGGCATCCTGATGCGGGCCGAGTGGGATATTGCGCGCTACCTGCGTAGCGGTCGTCTGCTGCCCGTGCTCCCGCAGTACGACACGCCGGATGCCGACATTCACGCCGTCTACCCGCAACACCATCAACGTTCTTCGCGAGTGCGTGCGTTCGTCGACTTCCTGACGACGGCCTTTGCACAGCAAGCGGCGTCGACCTTGCGCTAATGGGAAAACCTGCCCGCCATCGTCGCTTCGTCCAGACGTTGCGTGGATCACGCAATGCCACCGCAAGCGTTCGCATTGTCCTGTGTAAAAAGTATCGGGCAAATGCATGAAGTGCTTGATCGACGGTTGGCGAGTATTCTCCCGACTTGTGCCAAGATCACCTCATCATGAATCCCTCGGGGGGCGCATGACAGCACGTACCTTGCACTGCGGTTTGGGTTTGCTTTGCCTGAGCTTGTGCGCCGAGCCTGCGCAGGCGCAGTTGAGGAACCTCATCCCGGGACTTTACGGCGGCGACGGGATCACCCTCGCCAGGGGAGGCGGTACCGGTACAGGTACCGGTGGCGGAACCGGCGGTGGCGGTGGTGGTGGTGGCGGCGCAGGCTGCGGGACGGTTCCCGATCATCGCGCTCACTTCACGGTCCAGAGCGCGGAGAGCATCAATCAGTTGAACGACAATATCGCCGCGCAGGTTGCGATATTTCCGTTCAGCTCGATCTCCTCGGGCTTTTCGTTTGCCTTCAACAGCGATCTGGGAACCTTTCTCAAGACAACGGAAAGTCTCGGCCCCATTTTCGCTGAGCGGCCGCGTACCGTCGGCAAGGGCAAATTCAACGTCAACCTGTCTTACACCACATTCAAGTACGACAAGTTCGAAGGCAAGAGCCTCAACAATCTTGAAGCCCCTGCCCTTCACGACGCCGATTCGCTCCCCCCCTTGGATCGGCGCACCTGTTTTGAATTGGATGAGCTTGCCCTGAACTTCGACATCGATATCCGCGCCAACATTCTCGCGCTCACGTCCACGTTCGGGGTGACCGACAACTTCGACATCGGAATCCTCATTCCCTATGTGAACGTACGCGCCAAGGTGAAAAGCCACGCCGAATTGCGAATCTCACCCAACAACCCGACCCCCGGGGAGCATAGGTTTGGCACAGAAGGCCCTGATGATGAGGCCAGCGGCAAGGCCTGGGGTTTGGGCGATATCTTGTTGCAGGCCAAGTATCACTGGTACAAAAGCGATACGCATAACCTCGCCGCTGCGGTGCTGGTCAAGACTGCCACCGGCGACAAGAAGGATTTCCTGGGAACAGGGGATACCACGGTGCGGCCGTATCTCATTTATGCAACATCGTTCGGCAATTTTTCACCCCACGTGAACCTGGGCTACAAGTTCAATCTGAAAGATTCCCGAAAGAGTGCGATCGAGTACGTCGCCGGGTTCGACTACGGGCGCGACAACTACACGATCGCTGTCGACGTATTCGGCTACCGTCAAAGATCCGATGGCATCGGCGACAACATCATCAACGGCTCGTTGGGAATCAAATGGCGCACCGCGAACGATTACATCCTGTCCGCAAACGTTCTCGTGCCCCTGAATGATTCGGGCTTGCGCTCCAACCTGATTAGCACGGTCGCCGTGGAGCGGAGCTTTTAGGCGATGACCAGACGCGTGATGCGCGATCGTGGAAGCGTGTCATTCCCACTTTGATTGCGTCTATGGCGATGCCGGCGCGCACGCCGGCGATGGGATTGTCGCCGTGAGAGCGCCGTCCTTTTCGCGACTGGCAATTCTCATCGTCGTAATTGCTTCGCTCGCCCCGCCCCACGTCGACGCGGCAGCAGATATCGCGGTCATCAGAAGCCGTGACCTCGAGCCCTACAACCAGGCATTCGCAGGCTTTTCCGAGGCGTGTTCGAGCAATGTCAACCAATACACGATCGGTGGGGACAGGGCTTCGCAGCAGCGCATGACGCAGGCAATTGCCGACTCGAAGCCGCGCCTGGTGCTGGCGATTGGCCTCGTCGCCGCGAAGCTTGCGAAGGAAAATCTCAAGGATGTTCGTACGCTCTACATCATGGTTTCCAATCCGAAAAAATATGATCTGGTCGGCAACAATATCGCGGGAATCACGCTGAACATTCCCGTCGACGCGCAATTCAAGGCCTACAAGACCCTGGTGCCGGGCCTCAAGAGCATAGGTGTCATCTACGACGCGAGTAACTCGGGAGAGCTCGTTCGCGAGGCGAGTGCCGTGGCGAAAAAACTCGGAGTGGAGCTTGCCGCCGTTTCCGTTCGTTCGCACAAAGAGGTGCCGGAAGCGTTACGCGGCATGCTGGGAAAAGTCGATGCGATCTGGATGGTTCCCGACGAGACTGTCGTGACAACCGATTCGTTCAGGTACTTCCTGGTGACGACGCTGGAAAACGGCGTTCCTTTTTTTGCGGCGTCGGAAATCTTTGTAGAAGCAGGCGCGTTGGCCGCGCTCACGCCGGATTACACCGACGTCGGGCGCCAGGGTTGCCAGCTCGCAATGGGATTCATCGAGGGCCAGGCGATGCTGGCGGACGCGGGCGCGAGACCGCCGCGCAAAGTCAATCTATCGCTCAATCTGAAGACGGCGAAAAAGATCGGCTTGGCGATTCCCGCTTCGGTCATCGATTCGGCGAAGGTCGTGTATCGATAGAGCGTGGCGGGACGAACAAACTTACCTATGGACTTCCCAAGCAACGCACGATCGCTCAAGGTCAAGGCGATCACGTTCATCGCATTGATCATTCTTGCGGTGGGCGGTTTTCTGAGCTGGCGTTTCCTGGACCAGGCGGAAGAAATATTGACGACCGAGCTGCAGAGTCGGGCGCTCGCGTTCAGCAACAACCTGGCGCGCAGCAGCAAATACGGCGTGCTGACCGAAGACCCGGAGATTCTGCGCGAAGTGGCGGACGGAGCGCTGCAAGAAGAAGGCGTCGTCTATGTCCGGATCACCAACGCTCAGGGGAAGGTGCTTGCCGAACAGTTGAAAGATCCGAGCGAATCCAATTCGTTCGCCGACGGCTTTCGACGCATCACCACCGTCGATCCGGCGTGGGACAAGCCGTTCATTACCTATCACGTGCTAAACGGTGTCGGCATCTACCATACGTTTGCCCAAGTGCAGACTTTGCGTAGCGCAACTGCCAGCCGTCTTTCGTCGGAGCTGATGCTGCTTGGCGAAAGCAGCTCGAGCGCCGAGCTCAACGAGCCGAAGGTCGTTCGGCATGGAGACGTGCAGATCCTCCTGTCATCCGAGAAGGTGATCGACAAAATCCGCAACACGCTTTTCGGCGGCATATTGTTGACGCTGGTCATTGTCGGCATCGCCCAGCTCATATCCTTCTTCGGCGTCGATTACATCGTCAATCCGCTGCGCGCGATGGCGCAGGGCGCGTTGAACATCTCTCGCGGCGACTTGTCGCAACGGGTCCCGGTCCGCTCGAAGGATGAAATCGGCGTCTTGGCGACCGCTTTCAACCACATGACCGAGTCGTTGTCCACGATGACCCACGCGCAACAGCGGCGTCTCGCCGAGCTTTCGACGCTGCACGACATCGGTATCGTCATGAGCTCGACGCTGGATCAGAAACGACTGGTCGACTTGACGCTGCAGGCGGTCGTCGGGCGTCTTTCGTACGACCGGGGGATGTTTTTTCGATACGACGACGAAAAGCGGGCGCTCGTCGATGGGCGCTTCGCGGGCGCATCGAAGGCTCTCGACGCTACCCTGAGCGAGCTCGAGATTCCTTTGGACGAAAAACATGGATTGTTGGCAACTGTTGCGTTGAACGGCGAGTCGGTGCTAAGCGAAGAGGCCGGCGCAGCGACGCTGGCAATCGAGCGGCCGATGTCGCACCTGTGCGGCTCGCGTTCGTTTCTGGCCGCTCCGGTGAAGTTCGAAGGTCGCACTCTCGGCATCGTCGTGGTGGAAAGTCTTGGCAAACCGCTGACCGCTGCCGATTTGAGCCTAGTGGCGACACTTTGCAGCCAGCTTGCGGTAGCGATGGCGAACGCTGCGGGTTACCGTCAGATCGAGCAGCTCAATGTGAACCTGGAACAGAAGGTCGCGGAACGCACGGCGGAGCTGCAGCTGCAGCAGGATCAGCTCAAGGAAGTCAACGAAAGGCTGCGGCAAGCCACGCGCCACAAATCCGAGTTTCTCGCGCGAATGTCGCACGAGCTCCGCACGCCGCTGAACGCGATCATCGGCTACAGCGAAATGCTCATCGAGGAACACGAGAGTCCCGCCGACAAACCGCTTACGGAAGATCTGAAGAAGATTCACTCGTCGGGCAATCACCTGCTATCGCTGATCAACGACATCCTCGATCTATCGAAGGTCGAAGCGGGCAAGATGGAGCGCTACATAGAAAGCGTCGATGTCGCAACGCTCGTCAACGACGTGCAAGCGACGGTTCGACCGCTCGTGGAAAAAGGCGGCAATGCGTTCTCGGTCGTGTGTCCCGCGAACATAGCGCCGATCCGAACCGATATCACCAAGCTGCGACAGATTCTTTTGAACCTACTGAGCAACGCGGGAAAATTCACGAACAGAGGGACGGTTTCGCTGACGGTGGGCGAAGCAAGCAAAGCCGGCAAGCGCTGGTTGAGTTTCGTCGTGAAGGATTCCGGCATAGGCATCAGCGCGCAACAGATGAAGAACCTGTTCCAGGAATTTGCTCAGGCCGATGTCTCTACCTCACGCAGATACGGTGGAACCGGCCTTGGCCTTGCCATCTGCAAACGCTACAGCGAAATGATGGGCGGTCACATCGATGCGGAGAGCACGTTGGGGCAAGGCACGACGCTGACAGTCTGGTTGCCGGCTGACACTCCCGATGCCATCTCTCGCACGCAGAACGATGCTGCCGTTGCTGCGACCAAGGAAGGCGACGAGCCCACCGACAAACGTACCGTGCTTGTCATCGATGATGACGCATCGACACGAGAAATCATCAGCCGCTTTCTGTCCAAGGACGGTTTCCGAACCGTGTTGGCGTCGAATGGCGAAAGCGGGCTCAAGCTCGCGAAGGAACTTCATCCTACCGCGATCACGCTCGATGTGATGATGCCCGGTGTCGACGGTTGGACGGTTTTGGCCCAACTGAAAGCAGATCCCGAGTTGGCGGACATACCGGTGATCGTCGTCTCGATCCTGGACGAAAAGGACATGGGCTATTCGTTGGGCGCCGCCGACTACATGGCCAAGCCGATCGATCGCGAGCGGCTGCTCGCCATCGTGCGAAAACATTGCCGCGACTCTGCACACGGCCGCGTACTGGTGGTCGACGACGATGACAATGCGCGGACGATGATCGGCCGAATGGTTGCCAAGGACGGCTGGACCGTCATCGAAGCGAACAACGGCCGCGTTGCGCTGGACATACTTGCGAAGCAGCCGCTGCCCGCAATCATTCTGCTCGATTTGATCATGCCGGTGATGGACGGTCTCCAGTTCATCAACGAGGTACGCAAGCACACGCAGTGGCGAACGATCCCGATCGTCGTCCTGACGGCGAAGGATCTGAGCAAAGACGAGCGCCTTCGACTGAATCAGGATGTACAACAGATACTCGAAAAATCCACGCTGAGCCGCGAAGCCTTGCTGCGGGAGCTGACAAGCTCAATCGAGCGCGCACGTGAAGCCGTGTTGCGAGCATGACCAAGATCCTGCTGGCAGAAGACAATGCACTGAACCGCGACATGCTGCTGCGGCGCCTGGAACGCCGAGGCTATCAAGTCGTCGTGGCAACGAATGGTGAGGAAGTGATCGACAAGGTGAAGGCCGACGGCCCTGACCTGCTCTTGCTCGACATCAGTTTGCCGATATTGGACGGTCTCGAAGTCGCGAGTCGTATTCGAGCGGACCCACAGTTGCGGGCGCTGCCCATTCTCGGTCTGTCGGCGCATGCGATGCAGGGTGACCGGGAACGAGCGCTTGCGGCGGGTTGTGACGATTACGATACGAAACCAGTCGAAATGGAGCGCCTGGTCGACAAGATTCAATTGCTCCTGCAAACCGCAAGCAAGCCATGAAGGAGACCGGAACGCTGCTCGTCGTCGACGACAATGAACTGAACCGCGATCTCTTGTCGCGTCGCTTGGTCCAGCGAGGGTACGACGTGATCAACGCGGAGAACGGCCAAAGCGCGCTCAACCAGTTGCTGGAGCGCAAGTTCGACCTGGTTTTACTCGATATCCAAATGCCGGGCATCGACGGTGTCGCGGTTTTGAAGCTGATTCGCAAGACCTATTCGATGACGGACTTGCCGGTCATCATGGTGACGGCGAGAGGCGAGACCGAGGATATCGTCGGCGCGCTGGAATTGGGCGCCAATGATTACATCATGAAGCCGCTCGATCTCGTTGTCGTGCCGGCGCGCGTGCGAACGCAGCTTGCGCTCAAGCACGCCTCGGATGAGGCGAAGATACTTGCATCGCAATTGGAAGCGCGCAACGCGCTGATCCGCAACGTCTTCGGGCGCTACGTCGCGAACGAGGTCGTCGACAAACTCCTGGCATCGCCTGAAGCGCTCAAGTTTGGTGGTGAGCTTCGCACGGTGTCTGTTCTGGTGGCCGATCTAAGAGGATTCACGCTGATTTCGGAGGGCGCGTTCACACCTGAGCAAATCGTTCAGATGCTGAACAACTATCTAGGCGCAATGACCGCGATCATTGCGACGCACCATGGCGTCGTCGACGAGATTCTGGGAGATGGATTGATGGCGTTTTTCGGCGCACCCAGCGAGCAGCTCGATCATGCGCAGCGCGCCGTTGGCTGCGCGGTTGCCATGCAGCAGGCGATGGAATCGGTGAATGTGTACAACCGGACGCATGGCTTGTCGGAGCTGTCGATGGGCATCGGCATTCACACCGGAGAAGTCATCGTCGGCAATATCGGATCCGAAACGCGATCGAAATACAGCATCGTCGGCAAGCATGCCAATCTGGCGTCCCGCATCGAGTCCTGCTCATGCGGAAACCAGATCCTGATCTCTGAAGCGACGCTATTGCAGACAGGAGCGATTGTCAGAATCGATGGGCAGATGAGCGTCCATCCCAAGGGCGTCGCGGAGCCGGTGAACGTCTACGAAGCGGGCGGCATTGCTGGGAACTACAATGTTTTCCTGCCCCGCTATACCGATGTGCTGCAAACCCTGAGCCCGGCGGTTGCCGTCGAATGCGCGATCGTTGATGAAAAGTCGATCAGCGACGAAAGGTTCGCTGGCAGCCTGATCAAGTTGTCTGCGAAAGGCGCCGAAATCGCGACGACTCGTGCGGTGCGTGCTCTCACGAATGTCGCGATTTATCTAGCCCACGACAATTCCGACCATCCGACGTACCTCTATGGAAAGGTGATCGGAGACGGTAACGATGTCGGCAACGGTGTTCGCGTGCGCTTTACGTGCATGCTTCCGCAGACGTTGGCTGTCATTACCGGCTTGCTGGGAGGCGGCAGTCAGGCCTGAAGGCGACACTGGCCCGCAACAGCGCGCTGCCATCTCCACCATCGATTTTTCATCGCCTTTGTCGCTGACGATATAGTGACGCGATGGACATCAGCGAGACGCCAAAACCGAAGCCGATTCCGGACCTGTGCATTCACATTTTCTATGTGTCATCAGCGATGGTGGGCGTGTGCCTCACCGTCATCGGATTGGTTCAGGTCGTCGTCAGCATCAAGACCTTGGAGACCATCGCAGACGACCTGCTCGCCGCCGATGCGCTTCTGTTTCTCGCCGCGTCCGTGGTCTCCTATTGGGCATTGCGTACGCGCGACGCATCGCGAGTCGCCGTTCTCGAGCGTGTTGCAGATGTCATGTTCTTGAGCGCCATCGCGGGGATGGTGGCGATTTCGGCTTTCATGACGTACGCGATGACCGGGTTGTAGCGTCGACGACTGCCCTTCTCGCGTCGGATTCGCGCGCTTCGGACGGCCCGCACACGCGACTTCACGGCCGACCGAGGAAGAAATACGCGCTGCGATTGCCGTGCGAGCCGGCGCCATAGCCGAGATAGACCGGACCGATCGGGCTGTCGAGCGCGAGGAACACGGAACCCGAATACATCACCCCGGATGCGTTGCCCCGTCCATAGCAGGACGCCGATAATCGCCCACCTCTGCCGAGCCCCCGATATATAGCCTGCGAGGAGCGGCATGTGAAGCAGCTTATAGACGTAAACGAGGCGGCCGAACGCGAAGCGCTCGTGCAGCAACTGCCCGGTGTGGAAACCGGACTGCTGCAAAAAACCGCCCCACGGAACCGATGTATGGTTCGGTCGCTGCTCGCTGCCGATCGGACCCGTGCTTCGAAACGCTGCATGGAGCGTATGCGGACCGAAAGTGTGCGCGACGATACCGCTTGCATCCCAACGGTCTTCGTCGGTTTCAGAGCCGAATGTCTCGAGTCCCTTAATCAGCGAAGCTTCGGCCGCGAAGCCGCTTTTCGGAAAGTACACGCTGTCCAGCTGATCGACGCTCCCGCGGAGTCGCAGCGCCATGATGTTCTTCGTCGAGGTGTCGGAAACCACCGCAACGCCGCGGTTGAGTTTTGCCTTGGTGGCGCCGCCGAACAACCCGAGGCGCACCTCGCCATAGCAGGTGAACTTGGGCGCCGACGTCGCGTTGAACAGGACGTCGACCGAAAGCTGCTCGATCATCCCGGTCATCTCGGCCACTGTCATCCCGCTCGCATACGCAGCGCCCACCACTGCGCCCATGCTGGTGCCGGTAATGCAATCGATCGGCACCCTGCGCTCTTCGAGCACTTTCAGAACACCGATGTGGGCCGCGCCGCGCGCGCCCCCAGGAGAGGGGCCAGGCACACTTTCGGCCGCGTTCGGGAATCACGCCGGTGGCGGGTCCGATCGGCAAGTCCGAACCGGCCGCCGCATTGAAAAACAGCAGGAAGGTAAGCGCGGCGCCCGGTCGAATCATGTTTCTCCCTCGACGATTCTGTGGCCCGAAGACGATTTTGCCGCAGTCACCGCATCCGCTCGACGACGCGACCGCGGCGTTATGCTCCGCTCAACGAACGGCTTACATGCTCACTAAGAGTTACGCATGATCCGCATTCGTTGCGCGTTTCGTTACGTCGAAACGAAGGCCATGGTCTTTGAAATAACGAAGCACGGTCGACACGTCCAGTCTCGTCCCAGCCAAGCCGACGTGACCATCCGGACGCAGCAAATAGAACGACGGCTGCGGAATTCCCGCGCTGGCGAACGCGTTCGCGTGGATCGGATCGTTAGGAATCTCGTGCACGCGCAGTAGGTCGCCGCAGGCATAAAATGCATCCGCGCCCACCGTCTGGCCGATCACGATCAAATTGAACCGTGTGTCGTCGAGCTGCTCGAACAAGTCCTCGACCGGCGCGCCATCCTTGAACTTGAGTCGCAACGAAGGGAAGCGGTCGCCCGCGTGCGGTGCATTCTCGGGTAGCCCCGCGAGCGACAAAGATAATGCGCTCTTGGGGTAGCGAATCCCAATTTGCGAGATCGTGCGAAACGCAAGTTTGCGGACACGTTCGAACCGCATTGCAAACGCTGCCACGCGAGCGATGACGCGCGTCCGCAGCAACCCTGCGATCCAATGGTCGGAGACGACTAGCGTGAATGCACGATCTGTGGTTTGCAGCAGCCGCTCGGCGACTGGCACGCGCTCAGTCTCGTACGTGTCGAGCAATGCCGGGTCTGCTCGTCCATCGAGCACGAGTGCGAGTTTCCAGGCGAAGTTGTAGGCATCCTGCAGGCCGGTGTTCATGCCCTGCCCGCCAATCGGGCTGTGGATGTGCGCAGCGTCGCCGAGCAGAAAACAACGGCGGTCGCGAAAGCGCTCGGCGCTGCGGTGATGGATGTGGTAGGTGGAGAACCAGTCGCAGTGCCTGAACGAAAGGTCCGCTCCCGCCTCTTGACGTATAGCAGGAATCAGCTCATCAAAAGCGAGATCGGCCCGCCCTCGCAGCGACTTCGGCACGATGCCAATGACGCGCCAACGGTCCTGTCCCGGCATCGGGAAGAATAGGTGGAAACCATCGCGCCACAGATACACGTTGAGCTCGTCGGGAACCATCGGTCCGACGGCCTCCGTATCCGCGACAAAGAACACATGCTCGTAAGGCGCACCAGGAAAGCCGATACTGGAGAGCTCGCGCACGGCGCTGCGCGCGCCATCGCAACCGGCGACATGCGAGGCCTGGAGCTTGCGAGTCGTGCCGTCGGGTTGCTTGAGCCCGGCCTCGACGTGATCGGCATGCTGTTGAAGCGCGACGAGCTCCGTGTTCCACTGTACGTCGACTCCCCAGTCGCGAAGCCGCTCGCCCAGAATCCGTTCGTTCTCGTCCTGTCCCAGCATCAAGACGAAGGGAAACGGGCTTAAACCTTCGCCGATCTCGCCCAGCGGAATCCGCGCGGTTCGCCGGCCTTGCGTCCACATATTGGCGCCGACGGCACGCGTGCCGAGCTCGAGCGCGCGCTCAGCGATTCCGAGCTTCGCGTAAATCTCCAGCGTGCGCGCCTGCACGGCCATCGCCCGAGTCTGCTGCGCTGGCCCGCTGTGGCGGTCGATGATCATCGCGCGTATACCGCGCCGCCCGAGCTGATTGGCGAGCATCAGCCCGGTCGGGCCCGCGCCCACGATCAGGACGTCGATGTCCATGTCGAGTTTCCTTTCGGAATCCACGTCAAGCCAAACCGCTGTTCGTTGCCAGGGGCACGAGCATGGCAAACGGGAACGTAAGGCAGGCCGCGAGTGCCGCACAGGCGACCATCCGCAAGTTCTCTTTGAGGTTCATCATTTTCACGGAAGTTCTCTCGGTTGAACGACACGCACCGCGGTTGACTTCTCACGGTCGTACTGGTCATCGAGCGTCATCAGCTCGCTCCATCCTGCAAGGCCACCCTCGTAGTGCATGAGGTTGCGGACAGTTATGTCGCCCTTGCCCTCGGCCGCGAATTCCGGCCAGTACTTGGCGATGGGGTCGTCCAGCTTGACGCGACCGCGGTCGATGACGATGAGCAATGCCAGCGCACGCGCGCGCGCTCAAGACTCATGAACAGTGTTCGTTCACGCAACGAAGTCGATCAGCCAGCTCGCGTTCAGGGTTTGCTTGCAAACCAGTGTTTTGCCAGTAAACTAGGAAAGAGCTCTTCTCGACGTCGACGCTTCGATGAAAATCCGAACATTTCGCGGTGTCTACCCGGCCCTGACGCATGACGAAGTCGATGCGATGATCGGCGCTTTCGCCCGTATCGCAAACGATTGATGGCGACGGCAGCAGACACGGATCTCGCCGGTCGGGTCGCGCTGGTCACCGGTGGCGGCACGGGGATCGGTGCGGCTATTACGCGAAAGCTGACGGCGGCTGGCGCAACCGTCGTGATAACCGGACGCAGCATCGAGCCGCTCGAAGCCCTCGCGCGGCAAACCGGCGCGCAAGCGATTACGGCCGATGTCAGCGACGAGGCATCGGTGGCGGCGTTGTTCGATCGCATCGACGCCGGTCCGGCGGGGCCTGACATCCTGGTCAACAACGCGGGTGTCACCGGTCCGGTTGTGCGTGCCGCCGACATGGACATCGCCGCGTGGGACGAGACGATGGCAATCAATGTCCGCGGCACGCTGCTTTGCATCAAGTACGCGGTGCCGCGGATGCGCGCGCGTGGCGGCGGCTCGATCATCAACATGTCGTCGCTAATGGGACTGCGGGGAACGCCGATGCGCAGCGCCTACACGGCGAGCAAATATGCAGTGCTCGGCATCACCGATGCGGTGTCGCAGGAAGTCGGCATCGACAACATTCGTGTGAACGCGCTATGCCCGGGTGCTGTGAACGGCGAGCTAATGCAGCGCGTGATCGCGGCGCGCGTCAAAGCAGAGGGTCGTCCCGCCGACGAGATCATTCGCGTTCACTACACCGACTCGTCATCGCTGCGGCGCTGGGTCGAGCCCGAGGAAGTCGCGGAGGCTGCGTTGTTTCTCGCAAGCCCCAAATCCGCGGCGATCACCGGTGAGCGTCTGCGCGTCGACGCCGGGCGCTCCTAACCGCGGATGGAACGCGAATGTCCCTTCGCATCGCCGATAGCGAGCGCGGTCCGCGCGTACGCTTCAGATTCGATGGTCACGAAGTCGAGGCTTACGAAGGCGAAAGTGTTGCCGCAGCGCTGTGGGCAGCCGGCATTCGCTCGCTTGCGAGCGATGACCAGCACGGTCCTCCGGCGCGCACGCTGTTCTGCGCGATGGGCGTGTGCCAGCAGTGCGCAGTGTGGATCGAGGGACGCAGTGTCGAGGGCTGCCGTGTAAGCGTGCGCGAGGGAATCGATGCGCGCAGTTCGCCGGACATGCGAAGCCCGGTGTCGCACGCGCCATCGAAAACGGTCGACTCGACCGCTCGCGATGTCCTCGTCCTCGGCGCGGGACCAGCCGGTGTTGCGGCGGCCGTCGAAGCGCATGCGCAGGGCTTGCGCGTCGGTGTCATCGACGAGAATCCTGCTCCCGGCGGGCAGGTCTACCGTATCGCGCCTGGCATCGCATCGCGACGCGTCGAAAGCGAACGAATCCACGGCGATGCGATGCGCGCGGCGCTCGACTCGATCGATGCGGCCCGCCACTTCGACGCGCGTGTCTGGCACGTGGAGCACGTCGAAGGTCACTGGAGCGTCCATCTCGTCGACCGCGGGCACGCGAGAACGCTGCGCGCTCGCGCATTGATCGTCGCAACCGGCGCGCAGGAGCGCCATCTGCCGTTCGAAGGCTGGACGCGTGCTGGCGTCATGGGCCTTGCGGCGGCCACGGTGATGCTCAAGGTGCAGCGCATGCTGCCGGGCCGCGACGTCATCGTCGCCGGTGCCGGCCCACTGCTGCTCTTCGTCGCAAAGACGATCGTCGAAAGTGGTGGTCGCGTCGCCGCGGTCATCGATGCGCAGCCGCTGTCTGCATGGTTCGCACAAGCCTTCGCGCTTGCGTCGCGACTCGATCTCGCTTTACGAGGCGTCGACTGGATCCGCACGCTGCGCCGACACCGCGTTCCCTGGCATGCATCGCACATCGTGCAGTCGGTGGGCGGCGAATCGCCGTCGCTTAACGCAACCGTCGTGCCGGTCGATCGTGACGGAAAAGTGCGTACCGATCGTCCGTCGATCACGGTCGGCGGCGATGTCCTGTGCTGCGGTTACGGCCTGATGCCGGCGACCGACGTCTCGCGCCTCGTGCGCGCGAGCCACCGCTTCGATGCAACGCGCGGCGGATGGCAGGTGGTCGTCGACGACGACCAGCGCTGCGATCGTCCCTTCCTGTACGCCGCCGGCGACGGTGCAGGCGTGGTCGGGGCCGCCTGCGCTCCGTGGCAAGGTCGCATCGCAGCGCTGCGTGCCGCTCTCGACCTCGGTTGCATCCCGGAAAGGACCTACGCTTCGGCAAGCGCAGCGATGAAACAAAAGCGCGATGCAGCCGAGCGTTTCGGTGCGGCGATGACCCGCGTCGCCAACGTCGGTGACGGCGCGATCGCCGCGATCGCGCCAGCGACGATCGTATGCCAGTGCGAACGCATCACGCGCGCTTCGCTCGACGCGGCGATCGACGATGGCGCGATTACGCTGAACGACTTGAGGACTGCCACACGCTGTGGAATGGGTCCATGCGGAGGTCGACTTTGCGAAGATGCGGCGGCGCGCCTTATCACGGTGCGCACCGGCCGCGCGCGGGCCGAAGTCGGTCAGGTCACCGGCAGACCACCCTTGCGTCCCGTCGATCTCGATGTGCTTGCGGGTGCGTTCGACTACGACACATTACCCATCGCAGCGCCCTCCCCGCTGTAGACTTTGGGGAGAAATCTGACCAGAGCCTCCTGGAAACGCGCATGAGCGACTTCGATCTCATCGTCATTGGCGCGGGGATCATGGGCGCGACTGCCGCGGTGCACGCTGCACAAGGCGGCATGCGCGTGGCGGTGCTCGATCGCGAAGGCATCGGCGGCGGCGCCTCCGGCGTGAATGCCGGTACGCTGTCACTGCAGATCAAGCGTGTCGGCCTGATGCCTTATGCGCTGCGCGGCCAGGCCTGGTGGGCCCGCGCCGGCGATGCCGTCGGGTTCAAGCGCACGGGCGGATATACGCTTGCGTTCAACGATCGCGAAGCGTCTTTGCTGCACGAGCGAATGTCGCTCAAGCGTGAAGCCGGAGCGCCGATCGAGTTCGTTTCACCGGCCGACGTGCGCATCCGCGAACCTGCGCTCTCCGAGCACATCGTCGCGGCAAGCCATTGTGCGGAAGACGGTCATGCCGACTCGACGCGGACCGGAATCTATCTTCGACACCTGTTGCGCGCAGCGGACGTGGATCTACGCGAGCATGCCGGCGCGCAAGCCATTGACGAGGGCAATGGCGGCTTTCGCGTTCACACACGCGACGAAGTATTGGTCGGTAATCGACTGCTGATCGCTGGCGGGGCATGGACACCGCAGCTCGCAGCCATGCTCGGCGTTACCTTGCCGATCGATGCACGTGTCAACACCGTCAGTGTCACCGAACCGGCTCCGCGGCAATTGCACGCCGGGATCGGACATGCGACGGGTCTTTTGACGCTGAAGCAGAAGCCGAACGGGACGTTTCTCATCGGCGGAGGCTGGCAGGGACGCGGATCGCCGCAAGACGGCCGCGGCGAAGTGAACGCCGAGACGCTGCTGCAGAACCTTCGACTCGCGCGCCACGCCGTCCCGGCGCTCGCGCGGACGCGCTTGTTGCGCAGCTGGACCGGTTTCGAGGCGTTCGTTCCCGACCACTATCCGCTCGCCGGTGCGCTGCCCGGCGTGCGCAACGCCTATGTGCTCGCGTGCGTGCGGGGCGGTTACACCATCGGGCCGTGCATCGGACCGCTCGTTGCCGACCTGATGCTGGGACGCGAGCTGGCGCTGCCGCTGTTCGATCCCGCGCGCTTTGGTGACGCCAAGCCAACGGTCGCCTCAGCGAGCGCTGTTACGACGGCCGACGCCTGAACGCAACGTTGGAGGGACCACGCGCGGCGCCGAGTGTCCGAGTCGAGCCGAGATGCGCGTGGCCGTGTCCATCACTTCGCGCACATCGCGCGTCTTGAATACGGCCATGTCGAACGCGGAGTCGGGCGCCGAGACATCGATCGCGGCGACGACGCTACCATCACGGTCACGCACCGGCGCGGCGATCGAGCTTCCGCCCGGCTCCACTGCGCCGTGACTGATCGCGTGTCCCGCGGCTACCGCCGTGGCGATGCGCTGCGCAAGCTCGCCGACGTTGCGTGGTGTCTGGTCGGTCAGCGGGACGAACGAGGCCGGCGGATAGAGCACGGACAATTCGCGCGCCGAGCGATCGGCCAGCAGGAGCCAGCCCATTGGCGTCGCGTAAGCCGGCAGTCGCGTGCCGACGTTCATATTCGAAAGAAATCCGGACCGCGTCTGGATGCAGGACAGATAAAGGATCTCGCCACCATCGAGAATCGCGAGATGCGAGGAAACGCCGGTGCGGTCGCGCAACGCTTCGAGGTCAGGGCGTGCGAGCTCGATCAGCGTTTGCGAGGCAAGATAGGCGTAGCCGATGTTCAACACCCGCGGGCCCAGTCGCAGCAGCTTCGATGCGGGGATTTCCTCGACGAAGCCCATGTGCTGCAGCGTGTACGCGAGACGGAACATCGACGAGCGCGTGAGCCCGATACGCTTACCGATGTCTGCAACGCTCAACGGGCGGCCTTCGGCTGCCAGCGCTTCAAGCACGAGCAGGCCGCGGCGCAAACCCGGAACGAAATAGATGTCGTGGTTCTTGTGACGCTCGACGACGGCCGGTCGCGCACGCTTTCCTACACGCTTGCGCGGACGCACAGCCGTTGCGGTTCGCAACGTCATGCGATCAGGCCGCATGCGCGCATGGTGCTCGCAACCTTGTCGAGCTCCGCGCCTCTCAGCGGCATCACCGGCTCGCGCGGGACGCCCGCCGGCTGCCCAAGCAGGTTGAGCGCCGCCTTCAGCGCCGACGGCCACGTGCCGGTGCTCATCAACATCTCGTACAGCGTGGTGAGCTGGTTGTGCGCGCGTGCATACCTCGCGTCGGGAGCCGCGCGCGCGATTTCCGGCAGTTGGCTCGCAAGATCGCCGAGGAGCTCCGGACCGGTCGCAATGTAGCCGTGGGCGCCCAATGCGAGACCGGGCAGGATGAAGTGGCAGGGTCCGATCATGATCGCGAGCCGCTCGCGGAAGCGCTCGATCAGGTGCGTGTGATGGAAGAAATCGCGGCTCGCTTCCTTGATGCCGACGAGCGGCGCGACATTCAGGATCGCGTCGAGATCGTCGAGCGAAAGCTCGATGCCGCTGCGTCGCGGCGAGTTGTAAGCGACGATGGGCACGGACACAGTGCGCGCGAGCGCATCGAACCGGCGCACGAGCTCGTCGCGCGTCGCCTTGAGAACGTACGGTTGCGGCAATACCAGCAGCCCGTCGGCACCTGCGTCGACGACGGCACGAGCGTAAGCGATCGTTTGCTTGGCGCTCGGCGCCGAGACGCCGGCGATGATCGGAATGCGTCTAGCAGCGGCGTCCACTGCGAGCGTCGTCAGGCGAGCGCGCTCGTCGACGTCGAGGTTCCAGCTTTCGCCGTTGTCCCCGGCGACGCAGATTGCGGTCGCGCGCAAATCGATCAGCCATCCAACGATCGACTGGAACGCGGACTCGTCGATCGATCCGTCGGATCTAAACGGTGTGACGATCGCGGGGACAAAGCCCTCGAGTGTGGAACGGGTAAGCAAAACAGCAGTCATGAGAGCACGTTGGTCAAGTCTGCAAGATAGATCGATCCGGTCTGCGCTTCGACGATGGCGAGTCGCCTGCCGTCGGGGTGCCAGGCGACCGACGTCGTCCACAGGCCCTTGGGCGTGCGCACGCGGGCGACAACATCGCCGAGCGCGTCGAACACCCACGCGCGTCCGGCCTGGCCATGTGCAACGGCGACGTGGCCACTGTCGTGCACGCTGATCCCGTCCGGACCCAGTCCGCCGGAAAGGTGGACCCACAATCCGACCATTGGATACACCGGATCCGGCGCGTCAGCGAGGAGCCGCCACACGGCATTCGCACGCGTGATCGCGACGTACACCAGCTTGCCGTCGGGGGAAACGCCAACCCCATTCGGATACGGCAGGTTCGCGAGCACGAGATCCGGCTTGGCTTCGCCAGCGCGCAGGCGCAACAGACGCCCGGTTGGATCGGACAAGCTGCTGCGCCCCGGATCGGTGAACCAAAGGTCGCCGTTCCCGGCCGAGGTCACATCGCCCAGGCCGCGGAATCGCTCCGAATTGATTCCATCGCACAGCACGCTCATCGCGCCGCGCGCCGGATCAAAACGCATGAGGCCGAAGCGATAATCGGCCACCGCGAAAGCACTTTCGTTCTGCATGCGAGCGAGCCCGTGCGGTTGGCCTTCGCCGTTGTGCGCAAGCGTCCATTGCCCGTTCGGATCCACGCGGAAGATACGCCCATAGGGAACATCGACGCACCACAGCCGGCCCGCATCGTCGAACACCGGCCCTTCGAGAAACGAGTGAAGCCGTGCGCCCGGACGCGTGACCTTGACCCAGTCGTTCGGCTCGCCGCGATAGTGGAGGCTCGACGGCAGCGCGGCGAAGACTTCGGCATTTATGTCGGCGTAGGCACCCATGGGAGCTTGGCGTGTCTGTCGGGGCTTTGTAGCGTTTCTTGATTTGCCAGTCAACCAATGTTTTAATGGCAAAACGCATGAGCGCGCTCCTGCATCGCAATCTTCGAATGCCGCCGATGGTCGCCGGAAGCGGCGATGGCGCTTATCTCGTCGGCAGCGACGGTCGCCGTTATCTCGACGCGTCGGGCGGCGCTGCGGTGTCGAGCCTCGGCCATTCGCATCCTCATGTGATCGCCGCGATTCAGCGCCAGGTCGCGGAAATGCCGTACGCGCACACGGCTTTTTTCACCAACGATCCTGCGGAACGCCTTGCGGCCAAGCTGATTTCGCTCGCGCCGTCCGGATTCGGCCGTGGACGCGTGGCATTTATCGGCAGCGGATCGGAGGCGATGGAAGTTGCGTTGAAGCTTGCGCGCCAGCACTTCGTCGAGCGCGGACAACCGCTGCGCTCGCATTTCATTGCCCGGCGCATGAGCTACCACGGCAACACGCTCGGCGCATTGTCGGTCGGCGGCCACATGCAGCGGCGCGCGATGTACGCGCCGATGCTGATGCCGGTGAGCCATGTCTCACCCTGCTTCGCTTATCGCTTTCGGCGCGACGATGAAACCGATATCGCGTACGGCCGTCGCGTGGCGGACGAGCTTCAGGCGGAGATCGTGCGCGTGGGTCCCGAGCGCGTTGCCGCGTTCGTCGCGGAACCGGTTGTCGGTGCGACGCTCGGCTGCGTTCCCGCAGTCACCGGCTACTTCACCCGCATCAGGGAAATCTGCGACCGTTACGGCGTGCTCTTCATCGCCGACGAAGTGATGTGCGGCATGGGACGGACCGGGGACATGTTCGCCATCGACCACGACCACGTATGCCCGGACATCATCACGCTCGGCAAGGGCCTTGGCGCCGGCTATCTGCCGATCGGCGCGACAATGGCAAGCGAACGCGTCGTGCGGGCGCTCGAAGTCGGATCCGGCGCACTTGCGAACGGGCATACCTACATGAGCCACGCCGTTGCCTGTGCCGGCTCCCTTGCGGTGCTCGAGAGCCTCGAGCGAGAACAACTGCTGGAAAACGTGCGCAAGCAGGGAGCCCGGCTGCGTGCAGCGCTCGACGAGCGCTTCGGCAACCATCCGCACGTCGGCGACATCCGCGGGCGCGGACTGTTCGTCGCGCTGGAGCTCGTCGTGGACCGTGCATCGCAGCGGCCGTTTGCACGCGAGCGCCGGATCGCCGAATCGATCAAAAATGCAGCGCTCGAGCATGGCCTCGTCTGCTATCCGTCCAGTGGAACCGCAGACGGCGAGCGCGGCGATCATGTGTTGCTCGCTCCGCCCTACATCATCACCGACGCCCAATTGACGGAGCTCGTCGACAAGCTCGATCACGCGCTTGCCGACGTGCTCGAGGAAGCCCGATGCGCATCACCCGCGCTATGAAACTGCTCGCCGTCGCGGCGCTGTCGATCGTCGTCGCGCAGGCTGCCGCGCAAAGTTGGCCGGCAAAGCCGATTCGCGTGATCTCGCCGTTCTCCGCCGGCAGCACGGTCGACCTGCATGCGCGATTGATCGCCACGCCGCTTTCCGATCTGCTCGGACAGCCGGTCATCGTCGAGAACAAAGCCGGCGCGGGCGGCGCCATCGGTCTTGACGCCGTCGCCAAGGCGGCGCCCGATGGTTACACGATCGGCATCGGCACCACCGGCCCGATGTCGATCAATCCCTATCTGATCGGCTCCAAAGTGCCGTACGACCCGAACAAGGATTTTGTCGCCGTCGGGCAATACGGTATCGGACCGAATGTCATCGTCGTCAACGCCAACGTGCCTGCGCGCACGCTTGCCGAGTTGATTGCGCTCGCGAAGTCGAAACCGGGAACGATCAGCTACGCCTCGTCCAGCGGCATCGGCAGCACCGCGCACCTTGCCGGCGAGTTGCTCGGATCGGTAGCGGGTATCGAGATCGTGCACATTCCCTACAAGGGCAACGCGGAAGCGGTCACTGCGCTTCTCGCTGGCCAGGTGCAGATGGCAATCTCGGGATTGCCGCCGATGATCGCGCACATTCAATCGGGGCGGCTGCGGGCGCTCGCCGTCACCGGGCCGTCGCGCATGGCGCAGCTGCCGGACGTGCCGACGGTCACCGAAGCCGGCGTGAAGGAAGTGGATGTCTCCGCGTGGTACGGCGTCGTCGCGCCGGCCGGCACGCCGCCCGATATCGTGACGAAGCTCAACGATGCGTTCGCGAAAGCGATCGTGCGCCCGGAAGTGCGTGACCGATTTCTCGCGACCGGAACCGAACCCCATCTGACGTCGCCGAAGCAGTTCGCCGACCTGATCCGAAGCGACGGTGCGCGGTGGGCCGACGTCATTCGCCGAGCGAACGTCAAGGCGGAGTAAAACAAAAGCTAACAGTTGACAACGACGTCTCGCGAATCGCTCGACGTCGAAAATGGGTTTGAAAGAAGTCGAGCGGAGGAGCGTCATGTCGAGCATCGGTTGCGTTGCAAGATTCGCGTCGCTAGTGGTTGCTGTTCTTAGTGCAGCTATTGCGCAGGACGGGCTCGCGCAAGCCTATCCGTCAAAGCCGGTGCGCATCGTCGTGCCCTTTGCACCGGGGGGTCGCGTCGACGGCATCGCGCGTTTGCTCGCAAACAGCATGGGTGCCGAGCTTGGACAGCCGTTCGTCGTCGAAAGCAAGGCCGGCGCTGGTGGCAGCATCGGGTCGGACCACGTTGCGAAATCGCCCGCGGACGGCTACACGCTGCTGCTCGCCTCGGCCGGTACTCATGCGATCCTGCCCAACGTTGACCGCAAGCTCCCCTACGACTCGCTGAAGGACTTCACGCCGATCGCTAACCTGGTCGAAGGCTTCACCTTCATCGGCGCGCATCCCTCGCTCAACCTCACCGACATCGCAGGTCTGGTCAGGCTTGCGAAGGAAAAGCCGGGGACGCTGGGCTTCGCCACGTCGGGCGTGGGTACCTACGGTCATTTCGCCGGCGAGCTTTTGAAGATCGCGTCCGGCGCCGATCTCATTCACATTGCTTACAAAGGCAGTGGTCCGGCGTTGACCGATTTGTCCGCGGGTCATGTCCCGCTGATGATCGCCGGCGAATTGGTCGAGCTCGCGAAAGCCGGGAAGGTCCGCGTGCTTGCGACGACCAACGAGCGTCGCTGGCCCGAGCTGCCGGAGGTGCCAACGATGCGCGAGCAGGGCTTTGGCCAGTTCACCGTGCATTCATGGATCGGACTCGTCGGACCCGCCGGCATGCCGCCGGCGATCGTCAACCGACTGTCCGAGGCCGCCGGCAAGGCGATCAACGATCCGAAAGTGCAAGAGCAGCTGGTGAAGCTCGGCGTATTGCCCGTCTATGCGGGGCCCGCCGCATTTGCGCAGCGGATCCAAGCCGACCGCGACGCTTACGCGGCGATCGTAAGCGGAGCCAAGCTCAAGTTCGAGTAGCGATGTGCCCAAAGGCCCGCGGCGGACACCATGCCGCTGCGCTGCCCCGCAGTGAGCGGCGCGCGCCCTGCGGCGCTTATGCGCCATGACGCAGGCGTTTGCGGGCATACGCGTTCTCGACCTGACGCACGTCCTCGCTGGGCCATTCTGCACCTATCAGCTTGCGGTGCTCGGCGCTGATGTCGTCAAGATCGAGTCGCCCGATGAACCCGACTGCGCGCGCGGGCGTGGGCCGGACGCGATGCAAAATGCGGCGGGGCTCGGGCTCAACTTTCAGGTGCAAGGCGGCAACAAGCGCGCGCTCGCGCTCGACCTCAAGCACCCGCGCGGTCGCGACATCCTTATGCGACTCATCGCTAAGGCCGACGTGCTCGTCGAGAATTACCGCGCCGGTGCACTGGCCTTGCTTGGGGTGAGCGATGATGTCATCGCGTCGGCGAATCCTGCACTCGTCCACTGCTCGCTGACCGGCTTCGGACAGCGCGGGCCGCGAGCGCAAGTCAACGCGTACGACAATGTGATTCAGGCGACGTCGGGCGTGATGACGCGCACGGGTACGCAAGCAAGCGGTCCGATGAAGACCGGTGCTTCGTTCGTCGATTACGCGGCCGGCTGGTGCGCCGCGTTCGCGATCGCCGCTGCGTTGTTTCAACGAGCCCGGGACGGTCAAGGACAGCGGATCGATTGCGCGATGTTCGACGCGGCGCTGACGATGATGGGCCCCGAGCTTGCTGCGAGCCTGGCCGGCGGTGAGGCGTTGCCGCGCGAAGCGGGGCTTGGGTGCTACGAAACCACCGACGGCCAGGTCATGCTCGGTGCGTTCACGCCCAAACAGAACCGCAAGCTGTGGCAGGCGCTGGGCAGGCCGGATTTTGCCGACCTCGAAGATTGGCCGGCGCTCTGGTCGCATGCCGGCGAAATGCGCGAAGCACTCGAGCAGCGTCTGCGCGAGCGTGGGTCGGAGCGTTGGATCGCTTTGTTCCGCGAGATCGGCATCCCGGCCGAGCGTGTGAGAACGCTGGATGAGGCCGCGCACGATCCGCAGCTTGCCGATCGTCCGCTGCTTGCGCGGGCGGACGCTGCATCACCGACGGTTCCCGTGACAGCATTCGACTTCGCGCATGATCCGCCTCGGCTCGCGCGCCGCGCACCGCAGGTTGGTGAGCACACCGACGAGATCCTGCGCGAGATCGGTCTGTCCACCGACGAGATTGCCGAGCTGCGGAAAGATCGCGTGGTGCGTTGACCCCTCCTCGCAACCGCGGCTCAGTTGTCACCTATGTCTTAGGCGGTGAGTGTCAAGGTAGTTGTCGCGTCGGTTATGCAGCGGCCTGCCGTGATGCGCGTTCGCGGTTAAGTGCAACGAGCTCGACCGGGAACCAGTTGCGCGTCGAGCCACTCCAGCGCTCCGGGCTCGCCCTGCGCGCGCGTTGATAGAGCTGGTGGCGACTCGCGAGGATCGCGCGTTCGTGCCCGTGATGGCGCTGGTTGGGTGTCACGTACCGGATCGCGCTGTGGCGGTGCGTGCCGTTGTACCAGTCGACAAAGCGAGCCACCCAGCGGTTCGCAGACGTGAGGTCGGCAAAGGGCAGCCGCGGGTACGCAGGCGTGTGCTTCAGCGTCCGGAATAGCGCCTCTGAGTATGGATTCGTCGGAGACATGCGGGCGACTGAAGGAAGGGATGACGCCAAGCCATTGCAGCGTAGAGGACGAGCACGTTACCGATCGATCCAATCGTGCTGCGCCAGCAATGGTTGAAGGCGTACGACTTTGTCACCGACTGCGATGCGGTTGCGCGCGCAGTTTTTCTAAACCTCAGGAGGATTCGGAAGCGGTGTGCAATATCTGTTGCGACGCTAGCGGCCGCTTGAAAACTGAATCGATCAGAACTGGCGGCCCATCGAGCGCATTGGCCGACTGAACGCCGTCCGCCTCTTGACTCAGTGCGATATGCGCGTTCGCTTCGCCATGCGCCGTGACCACCTCGAGGCCCGATTTCTGTGCGATGTGCTTGATGATCTCGTTCTCCGCGAGACATTGCATGAAGAGCGTTCGGTAACCGGCGCTTGCCGCATGGCGGATCGCGTGTTGCAGCAGGGCATGTCCATAACCGCGGTCGCGATGGGCAGGCTCGACGCTCAGTCCTATCTCGGCAAACCATTGCGTCGGATCGAGCGCAAGATGCGCCATTCCGATCAACCGGCGGTCGAGCGAATAGACGCCGAAGACGCGGTCGCGATGAAAATCGATTCCGTCGACGTATCGCGCGATCATCTCGTCGCCGAACGGAGCACCGAATCGCAGTCGCCTGCTTTCCGCAGGCAAGCGCTCGAGGTGGCGCACGAGTAGTGGCCGTTGCTGGTGAGCGAGCAGACGAACAGTCGCGCTCGGGCTCGTAGGTGAAGGCCCGAAATGCGAGCGCTCCACCCTCTTCGCGTCTACGGCCATCCCAACGTCCACGGTGCTCAAGGGACGGAGCCGAAATTATCGAAAGAGCTTTTCATGGCTGCGCAACCACGCCGAATCGAGCTCGCAAGCGCGACAGCCGATCTTTTGAGACCGCCCGCTGTGGCGAAAGCCCATTCCACCACTCGCTCGGCTTGAGCGAGTTGTGCCTTGGCCGCTGCCCGCTCATGCTCGCTAATGGCGAGCTTGTCCAGTTGCATCATTAAGTCCCGGTCAATCATCGTGCACCCTTTCCGGTCTGCCAGCCCGGCTGCCCGGCAGTCCGATTATGCTGCATCACACAAATTACGTACATCGCCTAACAGATTGATAAGAAGCGATCATTTAAATCACTGTGCAGGGATTATTGGGGTTATATTGCATCGCAACAAACCAATTGTTATACTGGAAACGTTGAAAAAAATTCACTCGAAAATCGCAAAAGGGCGGCGCTTGCCGCCGCTGGGTCAGCTGCGGGCATTCGAAGCCGCAGCGCGGCAATTGAGTTTCGCCAGAGCCGCTGACGAACTGAACCTCACCCCGGGGGCGATAAGCCATCAGGTCAAGGCCCTCGAGGGCCATCTCGAAACGGCGCTGTTCCGCCGTCGCAATCGCGCAATCGACCTCACGCCTGCCGGTGAGGCTTTCCTACCGAAGCTGCGCGAA
>DATLOI010000064.1:0-47309 GCA_035536295.1 Casimicrobiaceae bacterium | reverse complement strand
CGTTGTTCAATCCCTGGTTGTTCAATCCCTGGTTGTTCAATCCCTGGGAGTTCATTCCCTGGGAGTTCATTCCCTGGGAGTTCATTCCCTGGGAGTTCAATCCGGCGTTGTTCAATCCCTGGTTGTTCAATCCCTGGTTGTTCAATCCCTGGTTGTTCAATCCCTGGTTGTTCAATCCGGCGTTATTCAATCCGGCGTTATTGGCACCGGCACCCGTCGCAGGAAGGCCCGCTGCGCTTTGCGTTCCCGGTTGCGTCCCCGGACCGCCAAGCTTGATGTCCGTAGCCGGCCCTTGCGGCCCGCGATGACGCTCGGCTGGCGTGATGGTGCCGACCGTGCTGTCGTTGCCCTTCGGAAAGTCGATCACTCGCGACGAGACAGCGAGCAGCACGATTGCCGCCACGATTCCGCCGCCGATCAGAATCTTCCGCTTCGCCGGGATGTTCTTGAACTCGCTCATCGTCTCGCCCCTTGAATTTGGCGCCTGTCCGGGTTCCGGGGGTCGCCTGACCGATCGAGCGGGGGTTTGCTCCCCGCTTTCGATCCCTTTGTCTTCAATTACACCGTGGTGAACGGAAAGTTGGTCGCGCCGCTCCACAGCCGTCAGCACCGCAGCCACCATGCCCTCGGGAGGATACGCCTCGGGAACGGTCCCAAGCGCCTCGAAAAGCCGCCCAAGCTCGTCATATTCCGCGCGCGCCCTCGCGTCGCCGGCGAGCAAGCCATCGAGCTCACGTTTCTGGTCGAGCGTCGCCTCGCCGTCGAGCACGGCGTGCATCAACCGGATGGTATCCGCTCTCGTCATTTTGAATCGCTCATCAGACCTTTGAGGCGCGTCCGCAACCTTCCGCGCGCGTCGAACAGCCTCGATTTCACCGTCTTCTCGTCGAGATCCAGCACGGCCCCGATCTCCTCGTAGCTCAACTCGCCAAAGTGCCGCAGCATCAATACGGTGCGATCGCTCGTCGACGACTCCATCAGCGCGCGACGCACCCTCTCGGCGCGCTCCTTGTCGGAAAGCTTGCGCTCGGGATCGCCGCTTCCCTCATCGGCAATCTCGACCTCTTCGTCAAGCGCTTCCTCGTGGCCCTTTCTCCGCAGGACATTGAGCGACTCGTTGACAGCGATCCGGTATATCCAGCTGAAAAAACGATAGCGCGGATCGTACTCGTCGAGCCTTTCGGCGACCTTGAGAAACACGCTCTGCGCGACGTCGCTTGCATCCTCGGGCTTTCGCAATATCCACAAGGCCGCGTTGTAGATCGGCCGCTGATAGCGGACCACGAGACGGGAGAAGGCGTCGCGATCGCCGTGCTGACACCGCTCGACCAGCTCGGTCTCGTCGTCATTCTCCACAATTACACGCGGAGACGCAGAAAGTTGGTGGCCGGGAATACGCACTAGCGCGCAGGCTCGATCTCGAAGAGCTTGTCGAAGCCGGAATAGACGAAGATGTCGCGAAGATGCGGGCGCACACCGGAAAGGCGAAGGCGCCCAGACGAGGCCATGAGCCGCTTCTGCGTCTTGAGCAAAACGCCAAGCCCCGCGCTCGAAATGTAGTCCAGCGCGGAGAGATCCAGCGTCACCGTCCCCTGAACAGCATCGAGAAACGCCTGCGCGGCCGGCGACTGCGCGGCATCCAGGCGTCCGCTGACAACGACCACCCCGTCGCGGCCGTACTCGATTCCAAGCATGCGTTCCCCCCGTCCGGCGCTCGCCCGAAACGCGGCTACGTTACAGCATCACCGATAGCACCTGAGTGCCCCGCAGCGCTTTTTTGCGTCACCCGAAAGGTGATGCGACTCTCCTGACGCTCGTTGTCGTATACATATTCCAGCGCGTCAACGAGCCGGCGCACCAGGTGCAGCCCGAGCCCGCCGGGCTCCCGATCGCCGATCGGGGCGCTGATATCGACATTGCGGGCGCGCGTCACGTCGAAAGGCGCGACGCCCTGATCGATCATGATCACCTCTACCCCGCGATCGATCGGTGCCACGTCGATGCGAACGTCGACCGCGCTCATCGCGCTGTACTTGACCATGTTCGTGAACAGCTCTTCGATGACGAAGTCGACCGTCGCGCGCACCGCTGCGTCCACGCGGCTTTGCGCACACGCTTCATCGACGTAGGCCACGATCCGAGCGATCGAATCGAAAGACCTCGCAAACGAACGCCGCATCATCGGCGCCCGCTTCACCATGACGAACGTCATGTCATCCTCTTGCGGCGCGCCGCCGGCGAACGACGCGAGCGCGTCGGTCAGCGCCGTCATGATGCCCTGAACCGGTCGCTCTCTATGCGCCGCAATCGTCTGCTCGACGCGGTATTCACCGAACGCTTCGCCCGTTCGATTCCGATACTCGAAAATGCCGTCCGACACCAGCGCGAGAATGTCGCCCGGCCGCATCTTCAATCTCACCGCCGTCGGAGCGGACGCGAGCGGCATGGCGCCGAGCGGGAAGCTCGTTGGCAGATAGCGCTCGCAGCGCCCACTCGATGCGTCGAATTTCAGCACCGGACCCTGGCCACCGCTCTGAAAAACCAGATCATGCGTGACGCCGTCCAACAGCCCGATGAACGCGGTGATGAAGCGATCGTCCGGAAGCGTTTCGGCGAGCCGGTTATTGACAGCGACGAACGCGGCGTCGAGATCGGGACGCAGTGCAAGCGCCATCCTGATCATCGCGTGCATCTGCGTCACTGCGAGCGCGGGCGCGATGCCGTGGCCGGTCGCATCGCCGAGCACGATCGCGAGCCCGCCCGGCACATGGAAGGCATCGAACGTATCACCGCCGGTCAACTCCGCCGGTTGAAATGAGCCGCACACTTCGTAGCCGGCGAACACGGGCATCGCACGCGGCAGCGTGCTCATCTGCACTTCGCGCGCCATCTCGAGCGACTGGCGCATGCGCTCGCCTTCGATCAAAGCTTCGGTCATGCGCACCCGCTGCAGCGCAACCGCGCACTGTGCCGCAAGCGCACTCGCCAGCGCCTCGTCGGCTTCGTCGAATGCGCCGTCTGCCTTGTTGAGGAGCTGCATGACACCCACCAGCACGTCGTGATGGTCGACGAGGGGAAGTGTCAGCATGCAGCGTGTGCGATAACCCGAAACGCGATCCACTGCCGCGTCGAAGCGCGGGTCGGCATAGCAGTCAGGAACATTGATGATCGCTCGCGTACCGGCACATGCGCCGACTATGCCCGCACCGAATGGCACGCGCACGGGCTCGATGCCGGTCGCGACTTCGAGCACCAATTCGTTCGTCTTCGCATCGTGCAGCCACACCGAACCGCGATCCGCGTGGAGCACCTGCTTCGCCGCGCGCACGACTTCGGCGAGCATCGTCATCAGGTCGAACGGCGCCGCCAGTGCGCTCGTCACCCCGAGGATCGCCTCGAGGTCGCGCGCCGGCAATCGCCGTCCCCGCATGCGTGCTCCCATGCGGCGGAATGTAGCAGTGTTCCGCTACTCGACCGTCACCGACTTCGCGAGATTTCTGGGCTTGTCGACGTCCGTTCCGCGTATGACCGCCGCGTGATAGGCGAGAAGCTGCAGCGGAACGACGTGAACGATCGGTGAAAGCATTCCAGCATGCTCGCTGACGCGCAGCACGTGTATTCCCTCGGCACTGGCAAGATGGCTGTCCAAATCGGCGACGACATAAAGCTCGCCCCCGCGCGCGCGCACTTCCTGCAGGTTGCTCTTCAACTTCTCGAGCAGCGCATCGTTCGGTGCGATCGCGACGACCGGCATGTCGCGGTCGACCAACGCGAGGGGCCCGTGCTTCAGCTCGCCCGCAGGATATGCCTCCGCATGGATGTACGAGATTTCCTTCAGCTTCAACGCGCCTTCGAGCGCGATCGGATAGTGCAAACCGCGTCCTAGGAACAACGCGTGCTGCTTGCGCGCAAACGCTTCGGCCCACGCGATGATCGACGGCTCCAGCGCCAGGGCCGACTGCAACGCGGCAGGCAAATGCCGTAATGCCTTGAGCCACGCAGCTTCGTCAGCGGCAGATAAGCGACCGCGTTCCTTGGCGATAGCCGCCGCGAGCACGAACAGCGACACGAGCTGGGTCGTGAACGCTTTAGTCGATGCGACGCCGACTTCGGTGCCCGCCCGCGTGAGATACACGAGCTCGGTCTGGCGAACCATCGTCGAGGTCGCAACGTTGCAAATCGCCAGCGTGTGCCGGTGCCCCAACGCTTGCGCGTGCTTGAGCGCTGCCAGCGTGTCAGCCGTCTCGCCGGATTGCGAAACGACGACGACCAGCGCGTTGGGATTCGGCACCGACTCTCGATAGCGATACTCGCTTGCGATCTCGACCTGGCTTGGAATGCGCGCGAGGCTTTCGAGCCAGTACTTCGCCACCAGTCCCGCGTAGTGGCTCGTCCCGCATGCGAGCACGAGAACGCTGTCGATGTTGCGAAACGTCTCGCGCGCGTTCTTGCCGAAAAGGTCAGCGTCGAGCGAGCTTATGCCTTCGAGCGTGTCCGCCACCGCGCGCGGCTGCTCGAAGATTTCCTTTTGCATGAAATGCCGGTAGGGCCCGAGCTCGACCAGCGTTCCGGTCGCCTCGACGGTAACGACCGGGCGCTCGACGTCGTTGCCTTCCGCGTCGAAGATCGTGAAGCGCTCGCGCCTTACATCGGCCACGTCGCCTTCTTCCAGATACACGACGCGCTGCGTGACGGGCAACAGCGCAGCAGCGTCGGAAGCAAGAAAATGATCGTCCTCGCCCAGTCCCACAACGAGCGGGCTGCCGGCGCGCGCGCCCACGATACGACCAGGCTCGCGGGTGCTCATCACCGCAATTGCGTAGGCACCTTTGAAGCGCGCGGTCGCGCATTGAACCGCTCGCAGCAAATCGCCGCCATCGGCGGCGTGATAGCACCAATGCACGAGATGCGCGATGACTTCGGTGTCGGTTTGCGTGCGAAATGGGTAGCCGCTCGCGATCAATTCATCGCGGAGCGCTTCGTAGTTTTCGATGATGCCGTTGTGGACGACCGCGACTTCACCGTGGCTCGTGTGCGGATGCGCGTTGTCCTCGGTGGGCGCGCCGTGCGTCGCCCAGCGCGTATGCGAGATGCCGGTCGTGCCCCGCAGATTGCGCGATTTCGCCTGCTGCGCGAGATCGGCCACTCGCGCGATGCTCACCAGCCGATCGATGCGCCCACCCTCGAGCACGGCGAGTCCGGACGAGTCGTAGCCGCGATACTCGAGCCGGCGGATACCGTCGATCAGGATGGGAACGACGTTGCGTTCACTTGCCGCGCCTACGATGCCGCACATTTTTCTATTCCTTGGATTTTTCGGGCCGCGTCCAGCCCTTGACCGTGACTTGTTGCGCGCGCACCAGCGTCAACTCGCCGGCGGGTGCATCGCGCGCGATCGTGCTGCCGCCGCCGATCGTCGCGCCGGCGCCTATCGTCACGGGCGCCACCAGCACGCAGTTGCTGCCGATGTGCACGCGATCGCCGATGATCGTGCGGTGCTTGTTGGCGCCGTCGTAGTTCGCGGTGATCGACCCCGCGCCGAAATTGACGTCGCTGCCGAGCTCCGCATCGCCGACATACGCGAGATGGTTCGCTTTCGCGCCGCGACCGAGCGTGCTCGCCTTCACCTCGACGAAGTTGCCGATATGCACTTCGTCTTCCAACCTGGCGCCCGGACGCAGCCTCGCATAAGGACCGATGCGACACTGCGCGCCGACGTGAGCTGATTCGAGATGCGAGTACGCCGACACGACGGTGTTCGCGCCAATCGTCACGTCGCGCAACACGCAGTAGGGTCCGATGCCGACGCCGTCGTTCAACTCGACATCACCTTCGAACACGCAGCCGACATCGATGCGCACGTCGCGACCGCAACGAAGCCCCCCCCGGACGTCGATGCGGTCGGGATCGGCGATCCAGGTTCCCGCTTTCATCAGCCCGTCGGCCACCCTGCGTTGCAAGATCCGCTCGGCGGCGACGAGTTGCGATTGATCGTTGATACCGAGCACGTCATTCGCGTTCTCGGCGAGTTGCGCGTCGACGAGCACACCGTCTGCCACCGCCATCGCGATGATGTCGGTGAGATACAGCTCGTTCTGATCGTTGTCGGGACGCAGCTTCGCGACCCAGCTCGCAAGTTTTGCGGTCGGCGCCGCCATGACGCCGCTGTTGATCTCGTCGATGCGCCGCTGTTCGATCGAGGCGTCGCGCTCTTCGACGACTTGCGACACGCGCCCGCCCGCGTCGCGCACGACCCGGCCAAGACCCGCGGGATCGGGAACGCGCGCGGTGAGAAGCGCCAAATGTCCGCGAGCGGCGGAGTTGGCGACCGCAGCAAGTGCTCGCGTCGGCACCAGCGGCGCGTCGCCCAGCGCGACGACGGTCACGCCATCCTGTGGCAGCGCCCGCAATGCAATACGCACCGCGTCGCCCGTCCCGCGCGGCGGGTCTTGCAGAATGAACTCGACATTCGCCTTCGCGAGTGCGTCGCGAACCCGCTCGCCGCCGTGCCCATACACCAGCGCGATCGCGCGCGGCTGCATTGCGCGAGCCGCGTCGATCACGTGCACTACAAGAGGCTTGCCGGCAAGCGGGTGAAGCACTTTGGGAAGCGCGGAATGCATGCGCTTCCCTTGCCCGGCGGCAAGGATGACGACGTTGACCGGAGGCACTTACGGAAGGCGGTTACGGGCGAAGCGGAATGATACGCCGCGACGTTTACCCCGACGCTACCGCCCGAGCACCTCCGGCAAGCCTTTCAAACCGAGCCGAATCTTCCTGACTGCGAATCAGAACCGTTCCCGCGGCGACGCATAGACATGCCGGCAAAGGCTATCAATGCCACCCCGATCAGGCTCAGGCTCGCAGGCTCCGGGATTCTCACGGAAGCGGCCAACCCCCGCAGTGGCACGCCGCCGCCAACCGTTCCAACGAGCACGGCCGCACCCGTGGTCAGATTGATCGCGAAGAGCTGCGACGAGCTCGCGGAAGGCGCGGTGAGCGATGCGAAAGCGCGACCGGTCAAGCCCGAAATGTCGAAGCCCACCAAGTCGCTCGTGTTGAACCCGAGCGAGCCCACCGTGTTCAGCGTCCCGCTGTTCGGCGGAATCTGGGTCACCAGAATGTCTAGAAACGAGTCGATGTCGTACAAGGTCGTCGTCGTCGCGCCGGCGAAGTTGTTCGTATAGGCAGAGCCGACGACATTCGGATTTGCTGCAGCGTTGGGGTCCGCGGCTGCATACGCAAGCAGCGTGTCGGTGGCGGCCAGCGCGCCATTGTCGGGATTGAGGCGCAGATTCTGGTCATTGTTGCTCGTGAGCCGAATGCGATCGACTGTCGGGTTGAAATCGAAGCCAAAAGCGGTACCGTTTACCGCAAATTGGCCCGTAGCGCCAACCTGAGTCGCCGCCCCGGTGATCGGGTTGATGAGGTATAGGAGGCTCGCGTTTCCAACTCCGTACAGGCCTCCGGTCGCGGGACGAAAGTCGATGCCGACGAGCGTTTCGCCGACTTGCAGGCCGGTGATTGCGACGGGAGCCGTCACCGCACCAGGGGTGGCGCTATCGAATGTGATCAATGCATTGGCAGTCGTCAGGCCGTAGAGCACTTCTGCCTTCGCTCCCGAGAATCCCAGTATTGCCGCGGCTGCGGTAACCACGATAAGGGTGCGTCGCATCGAGCTCATCTGACTAGTCTCCGACAAGTTGTTGTTAACGAGGTGACGACGCCATGCACGAACCACGCCGGGTTCCTTAAACGTGCATAAAAACAACCGGCTGCGACGCAAAGCGCGCATAACGCACGAACGGCGTGTAAGCAGACTCGACGGCTTGCTATCCTCGTCCCCGTGGCGACGATCGCCGTATTCAATCAAAAAGGCGGGGTCGGGAAGACGACCACCGCGCTGAATCTGCTGGCGGGGATCGCCCAGCGCGGCGTGCGTCCGCTGGGCCTCGACTTCGATCCGCAAGCGCATTTGTCGCATGTCTTCGGCGTCGAGCCGCGGCACGCCGACGACACGATCTACAGCATTTTCATGCGCCAGCGTCCGCTGGCCGATTTGGCCGTCATCACGCGAAGCGGCGTCGCGGTGTGTCCGGCCCACCTCGAGCTCGCGAAGCTCGATTCGCTGCTCGGCAAGGGGGTCAATGTCGTGACGAGGCTGCGCTCGGCGCTGCGCGGCGCAGACACCGAGAGCACGCCGGTCGTCATCGACTGCGGGCCGCTGTTGAACGTTCTGTCGCTCAATGCCGTGTTCGCGTGCGACGTTTTGATCGTGCCCGTTTCAGCGGATTATCTGGCGCTACAGGGCGCGCAGGGAGTCGACCGTGCGCTCGATGCGCTCGAGCCGGTGCTGCGACGACGGCTCACGCGACGCTATTTGCTTACGCGCTTCGACTCGCGGCGTCGGATGTCGGGCGATATCGCCACCCGCATGGACGCCGCGTTCCGCCCCGGAGAGGTCTGCTCGACGCGCATCCGCGAAAGCGTGAAGCTCGCCGAAAGTCCGGCGCTGGCGCTTGATGTGTTTCGCCACGCGCCCGGCAGCAATGGGGCGCTTGACTACGCTGCCTTGGTCGAAGAGCTAGTGAGTGCCGGCTTTTTGAATTGACGCGAGCGCTGCAGCCTGGCTGATCAGGCCGATCACCCCTTCCACGTCGAGCGTATCGACGCGCCGCGGAACCGATTGCTCGCGGCAATCGATGATCTCGCAGTGGTGGTACATCTGCCGCAGGCGACGCTCGGCGTCATCCTGCGTCGCGGCCATGATCGAGATGTGATCGACGCGTTGGCCCGTCCTGGTGCGAATCTGAAAGCCGTACCGAATCATGACCTGCTCCGTTGCGGCTCATCGCGAATGTCGCGCTGCCGTTTTGTTCTCGCGCCGGTCGAACGTGCAAGGAGCGTTCCGAACGATAGACAGCCGGTGAGCGAGCTGCCCAGTGGAGCCCTCTGGCGACGTTGCTTCGACGTAATTACGACTGAAGAAGATCCAACGGGCGCTACGCAAGATGTGAGTGCTAACTTTCTATTTTGTAGTCGGTCGCCAGTCGTCTCCTCGAGTCGGAGACGAGGACAGGATCGATCGCCCGAGTTCACGCTTTTTTGGCGTCAGCATGCCCTGGAAGGACATCGCCGAAGCCTTCATCTTTGCACCGCCACCCGCCTGCACCGGGGGTCGGCCGGCATCGCTGACCTCAGCCTAAATGCATGACCGATGGCGTGACCGGCGTAGCTGATAGAGTCGACCGCAGCAAGCAACGCAATGGAAGTTCAATTCACCCAGGAAGTCGACGAGCTTCGCCTCGGCGCGGGACAGACGTTCCACGGCGAGGGCATTCTCGCGATCACCAAGGCGCTGTTGGAAAACGGCGTCGCCTATGTCGGCGGCTATCAAGGCGCGCCGATCTCGCACCTCCTCGATGTCATGGTGCAGGCGAAACCCTATCTCGACGAGCTCGGCGTGCATGTCGAAGCGTGCGCGAACGAGGCCTCCGCCGCAGCGATGCTCGGCGCATCGATCCACTATCCGTTGCGCGGCGCGGTCACGTGGAAGTCGATTGTCGGCACCAATGTCGCTGCCGATGCGCTGTCGAACCTTGCGTCACCCGGGGTTATCGGCGGCGCATTGATCGTCGTGGGCGAGGACTATGGCGAAGGCGCTTCGGTGATTCAGGAGCGCACGCACGCCTATGCGTTGAAGTCGACGCTGCTCCTGCTCGACCCGCGTCCCGAACTCGCGGCGATGGTGCGACTCGTTGATCACGCGTTCGCGATGTCGGAGGCGTCGAACATGCCCGCGATCCTCGAGTTACGCATTCGCGCTTGCCATGTGCGGGGAAGCTTTCAATGCCGCGACAACGTCCCGCCGACGATCTCGACGCGACGTCTGATGGAATCGCCAGCGCCTTTCGATTACATGCGCCTTGCGCACCCGCCGGTCACGTTCGATCACGAGAAGCTCAAGATCGACGAGCGCATTCCCGCAGCGCGCCGCTACATCGTCGAGCATGGCCTGAACGAAGTGCATCCGGCGGAAGGCGCCGTGGGGCTGGTCGTGCAAGGCGGCCTGTACAACTCGTTGTGTCGCGCGCTGTTCGAGCTCGGCCTCGCCGATGCGGGCGCCGCGACCCACTGGCCCATTCTCGTGCTCAACGTGACGCACCCGCTGGTGCCCGATCAACTCGCGTCGTTCTGTCGCGACAAGCGTGCCGTGCTGGTGCTCGAGGAAGGCTCGCCCGCCTACATCGAGAACGACATCGTCGCGATGCTGCGACGGGCTGCGCTCGACACCCCGCTGCACGGCAAGGACATGCTGCCCGCCGCCGGCGAATACACGGTCGAGGCGATCGCGCGAGGGCTTCTGCGCTTTGCCGATCGCTATTGCGCAACGGAGGTCGGCCACGACGCGCGTGCCTGGCTCGACGCGATCGATGCACGGCGTGCGAGTGTTGCGCAGGCGCTCGCAAGGCCCTTGCCTCCGCGTCCTCCGCAGTTTTGCATCGGTTGCCCCGAGCGCCCGGTGTTCTCGGCGCTCAAGCTCGCGCAGGAACGCGTCGGCGACGTGCACATCGCAGGCGACATCGGCTGCCATGCGTTCGCGACATTCGAGCCTTTCAGCCTCGGTCATTCGATCCTCGGCTACGGCATGAGCCTCGCGAGTCGCGCCGGCGTGTCGCCGATGATGCAGAGGCGCACGCTCGCGGTGATGGGCGATGGCGGCTTTTGGCACAACGGCCTTCTGACTGGCGTTCAGTCCGCGCTTTTCAATGGCGACGACGCGGTATTGCTGATCTTCAAGAACGGCTACACGTCGGCAACCGGAACCCAGGAGATCATCTCGACACCCGACGAAGCCGCGAAAGACGCCGCGCGCGACAAGGCAAGAAGCATTGTCGATGCGAACACGACGATCGAACGAACGCTCGCCGGCCTCGGCGTCAAGTGGCTACGCACCGTTCACACCTACGAAGTCGATAACGTGCGGCGAACGCTCGAAGAAGCGTTCACGACGCCGTTCGCGGGACTCAAGGTCATCATCGCGGAAGGCGAATGCCAGCTCGAGCGGCAGCGCCGCGTGAAGCCGTGGCTCGCGGGCCTGCTCGCCAAGGGCAAGCGCGTCGTGCGCGTCCGCTACGGCGTCGATGAGGACGTATGCAATGGCGACCATGCGTGCATTCGCTTGTCGGGATGCCCGACGCTGACGCTCAAGGATTCGCGCGACCCGTTGCGCCCGGATCCGGTCGCGACGGTGATCGATGGCTGCGTCGGTTGCGGCCTGTGCGGTGAGAACGCGCACGCGGCGACGCTGTGTCCGTCTTTCTATCGTGCCGAAGTCGTCCAGAATCCGCGTTGGCATGAGCGCGCGCTTGCGGGTGTGCGCAAGGCCACCGCCCGACTTTTGCTCAAGAACACGCCTGCAACGATTTGAAAAGGAGAACGTGATGACAAGGTTTGCAGCGACGCTCTCGCAACTAATGGCGATTGCGATTTTCGCGTGCGCGATCGCGATGCCTGCGCTCGCGCAAGACTGGCCCGCGAAGCCCGTTCGCATCGTCGTCAACTTCCCACCCGGCGGTGCGGCGGACGTGCTCGCGCGTGCGCTGGGAACGGAACTGAGTGAAACGCTGAAGCAACCGTTCGTCGTCGACAACCGCCCCGGCGCGAACGGCAACATCGGCGCGGATGCGGTCGCCAAATCGCCTGCCGACGGTTACACGTTTCTGATGAGCTCGGGCGGGGCGGTGTCGATCAATCCGTTCCTGTACGCGAAAATGCCGTTCGATGCGGAGAAAGACCTCGTGCCCGTCGCGTCGGTCGCAGTGGTTCGCGTGTTCCTGTTGACGCACCCTTCGGTTCCCGCCTCCGACGTGAAGCAGTTCGTCGCGCACATGAAGTCGAACCCCAACAAGCTTTCGTATGGTTCCGCCGGCACCGGCAGCTCGCCGCACATCGCCGGCGAAATGTTCAAGCGCGCCGCGCAAGTCGACGCGACGCACGTGCCGTACAAGGGCGCTGCGCCGGCACTCACCGATCTTCTGGGCGGACAGGTGCAGTTCATGTTCGATCCTGGACCCGGCCTTCGTCACGCCAAGGAAGGGAAGCTCAAGCTACTCGCGGTGGCGAGCGGCAAGCGGGCGCCGCAATTTCCCGATACGCCGACTTTCATCGAGCTCGGCATGCCGAGCGTGGATGCGGACACGGTCTTCGGGATCTACGCGCCTGCCGGCACGAGCATGGCGATCATCACCAAGCTGCACGACGAGATCAATCGCGTGCTGCGCTCGGCGAAGTTCACCGAAGTCGTCAACGGTCTTGGCGCCGAAGCCTCCGTCAGCACGCTCGCCGAGTTCGCGGAGCGCCAGAACCAGGATCGCAGGCGCTACGGCGCGTTCATCCGCGAAGCCGGCATCAAGGCCGAATAGGCGATGCTCGCAGCAAAGCCGCCGATTTCGATCCTGATCTGCGCGCTCGGCGGCGAGGGCGGCGGCGTGCTCGCCGAATGGCTGGTCGCGACCGCAACCGCGTGCGGACACGCAGCGCAAGGCACCTCGATTCCCGGCGTGGCGCAACGTACCGGCGCGACGACCTACTACATCGAGATCGCGCGTGACGCAGGCTTCTCCAGCGTGCCGATCTTCAGCCTCTATCCGGTACCGGGCGCGCTCGATCTTTTCGTCGCATCGGAGCTCGTCGAAGCGGTGCGCCAGGTGTCGCTTGGATTCGTGACGCGCGAACGCACGCACACGATCGCATCGTCCGAGCGCACGCTCACCACGCACGAAAAGATGCAACTCGCGGATGGACGCGCGTCCAGTGAGCTGCTCGCGCACGTGCTGCGCGACAACAGCGCCCGGCTCGACATGTTCGCGATGGGCGACGCGGCGCGGGGCGCGAACACCGCGATCTCATCGGTCATGCTGGGCGCGATTGCGGCGAGCGGCGTGCTGCCTTTCTCGCGCGAGGCGTACGAGCAAACGATCCGCCGTTCCGGCAAGGGAGTCGAGGCGAGCCTCGCGGGATTCACGGCAGGACTCGCTGGACCGCACACGGCCTCACCCGAACTCGGAGCGGCCGCGCGAGCGCTTGACGCCGACGCGATCATCGCCGCGGGGCATGCGCGAACGCGCGAATACCAGGACGCGGCCTACGCGAAGACTTATCTCGATCGCGTTGCAACGATCGCCGCCATGGAAAAGCAGAGCGATCCTCGCGGCTCCCACGCACAGGCGGCAACGCGCGAGGCCGCCCGCTTTCTCGCGGCATGGATGGCGTTCGACGACATCGTGCGTGTCGCGGATCTCAAGATTCGCGCACAACGAATCGAACGCGTACATCACGAAGTGCGCGCCGGCGAGCGCGACGTCGTCCGCGTCTACGACCATTTCAAGCCGCGCGTGCCGGAGATCGCCGCTTTGCTGCCGCAATCGCTTGCGGAGCGTCTCCTTCGCTATGACCGCAAGCGTGCGAGTCGGGGGAAGGAACCGTTCGCGCTCGCGCTGAAGCTTCCCACGCATTCGGTCGTCGGAATGATCGCGTTGCGAGTGCTCGCGTCGCTGAAAGGCCTGCGTGTCCGCGGCCAGCGGTTTGCTGCGGAGCAAGCGCTGATCGAGCGCTGGCTGTCGGCGGTTCGGGAAGGACTCGCGCGCGACTGGTCGCTCGGCTACGAGATCGCGCTTTGCGGCCGGCTCGTCAAAGGCTACGGTGCCACCAACGAGCGCGGCAAGGACAACCTGTTGCATATCATCGACCATCTCGCCGCATCGGCGCATTTCTCGAGTGATGCCGAGCGTGCGGCGGCAATTCGAACGGCTCGCGAAGCAGCGCTTGCCGATGATGCCGGTCGAGCGCTCGATCGCACGCTCGTCGAGCACGGCGCGCCGCCACGGCCGATCAAGGCGCAACCGATCGTGTTCGTGCGCAAGCGCGAAGCTGCATGACGGGCCGCGTCACGACCTACCCGGTGAACGTCGAGTTCGGCGACTGCGATCCGGCCGGCATCGTGTTCTTCCCGAACTTTCTGCGCTGGATCGACTCCGCGAGCCGACATTATTTTGTCAGCTGCGGCGTGCCTTCGTGGACCGAGACGGAACGCGAGCAGGGCATCATCGGCACGCCTATCGTCGATGTCTCAGCGCGCTTTCTGAAGCCGGCGAGCTACGGCGACCGTCTGGTGATCGACACGTCGATCGGCGAATGGCGCGCCAAGAGCTTCGTCATGCACCACATCGTCCGCCGCGAGTCCGACGTGCTCGTCGAAGCGACCGAAGTGCGCGTGTTTGCGCGTCGCGTCGAGGGTGATCGATATCGCATCGCGGCGATGCCGATACCGCCTTTCATCCGTGCGCTGTGCGACGCAGCTTAGCGTCCGCTCAAAAGAAACTCGGCAAGCTCGACGAATCCGTCGCCCGCTTCGCGCTCGGTGACATACGCGGGAGGCGTCGCGATGCGATCGAGGAACTCGCGCACGTTCGCCATTCCGACCGACAGCGGAAAGTACGCGAACATCGGCGCGTCGTTCGCCGAATCGCCCGCGAACACGAAGCGCGCGTTATCGGCGTCGAGATCGAGCTCCAGCGCTTCGGCCAGAAAGGTTCGCGTCATCGCGAGCTTGTCGTAGTCGCCGAACCAGCCGTTGACGTGGATCGAGCTTACTTTCGCGGTCATGCCTTCGCTTTGCATGATCGCGACGATGCCATCGACGGCTGTGCGCGAAAGGGGCGGGACGTCTTCGCGAAAATCGATCGCGATGTCGCTTTCGCGATAAAGCTGGTCGCTGGCGAGTGCCGATCCCGGAACTTCCGCGAGGATGCGTTGCGCTATCGCGGTCAGTCGCGCGCGCTGCTCCGCGCGAGTCGCGTCCGGCGTGATGTAACGCTTGACGAGCTTGCGCTGCGAGTAGCGCATCCAGAACGCGCCGTTTTCGCCGACCACGCCCGCGACCGGCCACATGCGAGCGATGTGATCGCACCATCCCGCGGGGCGGCCCGTGATCGGAACGACGATCAACCCCGATTGCGAGAGTCGCTCGAGCGCGGCGTAGGCAGCGGCGGTGAGCCGGCCATCAGTGGTCAGGGTGTCGTCGATGTCGGTCAACACGCCGCGAATGCGCGAGCGCGCTTCGAGCGGCATTTCGTGCAACGGTCGCATGCGCGTCACGGCTGCGGAACGGGATCGCGAAACCATTTCGGTCCGGCGGGCGGCGCGCGCCAGTCGCGCATTGCAACGAATGCGCCGGCAACGTCACTTGCGACGCATAGCATCGCGCGATTGACGGGCGTCAACAGGCGATCATCGACGGCACGCTCGAGCTGCGCGAGAAAGCCGTCGAAAAATCCGTCGACATTGACGAGCACGACCGGCTTGGCGTGAATGCCGAGCTGGTTCCACGTGAGCATTTCGCACATCTCGTCGAACGTCCCATACCCGCCCGGAAGTGCGATGAACGCATCGGCGAGATTCGCCATCAGCGCCTTGCGCTCGTGCATCGTCTCGACAACGTGCAGCTTCGTAAGCCCTGCATGACCGACTTCGCGGTCCATCAGCTCGCGCGTGATGACGCCGATCACCGCGCCGCCGCTTGCCAGTGTTGCGTCTGCGGCGACGTTCATCAATCCCACGCTGCCGCCACCGTAAACGAGCGCAATGCGCTCTTGCGCGAGCATCGAGCCCAGCTCGCGTGCGGCTGACACATAGTCGGCGCGCGCGCCCACATTCGCTCCGCAGAACAGGCAAACGCTTGCAATCGCGCTCACGCGGTGGCTTCCAGATGCTCGACGACCGCCGCACGCTGTGTATCGCTCATGCCAAGACCCGCTTTCGTGCGTCGCCATAACACGTCGTCAGCGCTTCGCGCCCATTCGTGCTCGACGAGATAGTCGATTTCGCGCTCGGTCAGTCCATTGCCGAAGTCGACTCCGAGGTCCTGCACCGTCGACGCGTCGCCCAACACCGCGGGCGCTCGCGAGCCATGCCGCTTGGCAACGTTCGCAACGAGCACCGCGGGCAGCTTCGGATAGCGGCGCTTAAGCTCGCTGATCCACTGCTCGCGCGATGGCGCGGGCAGATCGCCCCCGGGAAGTGCTTGGCCGGCCGTCCAGGATTCGCGCATGCCTGGAATGAACGGGCGCAACTCGTCGAGCACGGCCTCGGCCAGCTTGCGATACGTCGTCAGCTTGCCGCCATAGATGGAAAGCACCGGCGGCGCGTTGCCATCATTGCCCGCGTCCACCTTGAGAACGTAATCGCGAGTGATCGACGATGGATCCGATTCGCCGTCGTCATAGAGCGGTCGCACGCCGCTGTAGCTCCACACGATGTCGCTGCGCGAAAGCGGCTTGTCGAGATACGCATTGGCAAGCGCGATCAGATAGTCGGTTTCGGCGTCGCTGATCGCCGGCCTCTCGTAATTGGACACCGCGACGTCGGTGGTTCCGATCAGCGAATAGCGCCCTTGATACGGAATGATGAAAACGATGCGCTTGTCGGCGTTCTGCAGAATGTAGGCGTGCTCTTGCGTGTGAACGCTCGGCACGATTATGTGGCTACCCTGCACATGGCGAACGCGTGCCTTCGTCGGTGCCGATGGTACGTGTCCCAGCACGTCACCCACCCATGGTCCCGCAGCGTTTACGAGGATTCGCGCTTCGACTTCGCTTCGCTTGCCATGTACATCGATCAGCTTGATGCGCCAATGATCGCCTTCGCGCGAGGCGTGCTCGAAACTCGTTCGAGTCCTGATCGTCGCGCCTTTTTCGCGCGCCGAGATCGCGGTTGCAATGACCAGCCGTGCATCGTCGACGCGCGCGTCCGAATAAACGAACCCGCGCCTAAAGCGCGCTTTGAGGCCAGCGCCGAAACGCGCCGGCTCCAGCTTGGTCGCAAACGATCGCGGCAGACTCGTGCGTCCCCCGATGCGATCATAAAGAAGGAGTCCCGCGCGAATCATCCACGCAGGCCTCAGATGCGGCTCGTGCGGAAGCACGAACGCAAGCGGCTCGATGAGATGCGGGGCCGCGCGCAGCAGTACCTCGCGTTCGGCAAGCGATTCACCGACCAGCCGGAATTCGTAATGCTCGAGATAACGCAGACCCCCGTGAATCAGCTTCGTGCTCCATTGCGATGTCGCGGACGCAAGATCGGCCCGCTCGATTAGCAGTGTCGACAAGCCGCGTCCGGCCGCATCGCGCGCGATGCCCGCACCATTGATGCCACCGCCGACGATGCAAAGATCGAACATTCGCTACGCGACTCCGCGCGAAAAGGCGCGATTTTACCGTCGTTCGATCGTCGAGCGACGCACGCGGTAGCATCGGGTTCGTTCCATCATCGATGAAGCCAGCCATGAAACTCATTGCCGAGGTCGAGTCGCAGCAGTCCGAAATGCGCGAATGGCGCCATCATTTGCACGCGCATCCCGAAACGGCTTTCGAGGAGCACGCAACCGCGGCGTTCGTGGCAGATCGGCTGCGCGGATTCGGTCTCGACGTCCATACCGGATTGGCGGGCACCGGCGTAGTGGGGGTATTGCGTCATGGCGACGGCGCTCGCGCGATCGGGCTTCGCGCTGATCTCGACGCGCTGCACATCCAGGAAGCCAACACTATCCCGCACGCGTCGCGAAACGCCGGGCGTATGCACGCTTGCGGACACGATGGGCATACGACGATGCTGCTTGGTGCGGCGAAGGCGCTCGCGCAACGGCGTCGTTTCGACGGAACGCTGTACTTCATCTTCCAGCCGGCCGAAGAAAACGAAGGCGGCGGTCGCGTGATGGTCGAGCAGGGTCTGTTCGAGCGCTTTCCGATGGAAGCGGTCTATGGCCTTCACAACTGGCCGCTGAAGCCGCTCGGTACATTCGCGACGCGCAGCGGCCCCTTGATGGGCGCGTACGACATTTTCGAGATCGTCGCGAAAGGACGCGGAGCGCACGCCGCGCTTCCCTATCTCGCGAAGGATCCGATGCTGTTCGCGGCGCACCTTGTCAACGCGCTGCAAACGATTGTCGCGCGCAATCTGCATCCGCAGGACGCGGGTGTGGTGAGCGTCACGCAGATTCACGGCGGCGAGACTTGGAACATCATTCCCGAAGAGGTGGTCGTGCGCGGCACGGTCCGCACGTTCGCAAAACCCGTACAGGATTTGATCGAGAAACGGATGCGCGAGATCGTCGCGGGCGTCGCGGCGACATTCGACATGCAGGCGTCGGTGCGCTACGAGCGGCGCTATCCGGCGACGGTGAATACGGAGAACGAGACTGCGCGTGCCGTCCGTGCGATGCAAGCCATCGTCGGGAACGAGAACGTCGATACGAATCCGGTTCCTGAAATGGGCAGCGAGGACTTCGCTTTCATGCTCGAAGCGAGCCGCGGCTGCTATGTATGGATGGGAACGGGCGTGGGCGAGCGCACCGTGCACGTCCACAATCCGCGCTACGACTTCAACGACGATGCTCTGCCGATCGGGGCTTCTTACTGGGTGACGCTGGCGGAGCAGGAGCTGGCCGCGTAACGCTAGACATCGGGCCGCGTCATCGCCGCCGCATCCACCCATCGATCGAAATCGTCGCTGGCCATGCCGAGGGCGAGCGCGGCTTCGCGCAGGCCGGTGCCTTCGCGATGCGCTTTCTGCGCAATTTTCGCCGCTTTTTCGTAACCGATGTGCGGATTGAGCGCTGTCACTACCATCAGTGAATCATCCAGATGCCGCTTGATCGTAGCGCGCGCGGGTTCGAGACCGCGCACGCAACGCTCGTCGAACGAGCGCGTCGCATCGCTTAAAAGCTCGATCGACTCCAGCACGTTGTGCAGCATCACCGGCTTGTAGACGTTGAGCTGGAAATTACCCTGCGAGCCCGCAAACGCAACGGTCAAGTCGTTGCCATAGACCTGTGCGATCACCATCGTCAGCGCTTCGACCTGCGTGGGATTGACTTTGCCCGGCATGATCGACGAGCCCGGCTCGTTGTCGGGGATCGTGATTTCAGCGAGTCCGCCGCGCGGGCCGCTCGCATAGAGGCGCACGTCGTTGGCGATTTTCATCAACGCGGTCGCAAGCGTTCGCAGCGTCGCGCTCGTCGCGACAACTGCGTCGTGCGCGGACATGACCGCGAACTTGTCGGCAGCGCTCGTGAACGGAATGCCGGTCGCCTTGGCTAGTCTTTCCGCGACGCGCTCACCGAATTCAGCCGGCGCGTTGAGGCCCGTGCCCACGGCCGTGCCGCCAAGCGCCAATTCGTGCAACCCAAGCTCCGAACCGCGCACGCCATCGAGCGCGAAGTCGAGTTGCGCGACATAGCCGCCGAGCACCTGGCCGAGCATCACCGGGGTCGCGTCCATCAGATGCGTGCGTCCGACCATCACGACATCCTGATACTCCGCCGACTTAGCCGCGAGCGTTGAGCGCAGGCCCTCGACCGCGGGATAAAGCGCTCGACGCAGCTCCTCGACGATTGCGACGTGCATCACCGCCGGAAAAGCATCGTTGCTCGATTGACTGCGATTGACGTCGTCGTTGGGATGCACGGGCGATTTGCTGCCGACGATCCCGCCGGCAAGGACAATCGCGCGATTCGCGATCACTTCGTTCGCGTTCATGTTGCTCTGCGTGCCCGATCCGGTCTGGAACACGACGAGCGGAAATTCGGCGTCGTGGCGGCCATCGATAACCTCCTGCGCCGCTGCATCGATGCGCGCAGCCTGCTCCTCGGAGATCACGCCGAGATCGGCGTTCGCGCGCGCCGAAGCCTGCTTCACGAGACCGAGCGCGCGAATCACCGCACGTCCGAACCGAAAGCGCGGCACGCCGATAGGGAAGTTCTCGATCGAGCGCTGCGTCTGCGCGCCCCAGAGCCGGTCTGCCGGCACGGCGACATCGCCGAGTGAATCGTGCTCGATGCGAACGTCGGACATCGCGCAATGCTACGCCGAATCGGCGAGGTTCCTCACACGTCCAATAGTGATCGCGCGTGACGCGCGATCACGAGTTCCTCGTTCGTCGCGATCACGTACGCGGGGAGGGCGCTGTCGGCGGTCGTGATTCGCAGGGCGTGCGATGCGTTGGCTTTCGCATCGAGCTTCATGCCAAGCCACGCAGCGCCATCGACGATCGCAGCGCGCACGTGCGAGCTGTTCTCGCCGATACCGGCCGTGAACACGAGCGCATCGAGGCCTCCGAGCGCTGCGACGAGGGACCCTAACTCGCGAATCGCGCGATAGCAGAAAAGCTCGATCGCGAATCGCGCGCGCGGATCGCTCGATGATTCGAGTGCGCGCATGTCGCTCGACAGCTGCGAAACGCCAAGCAAGCCGGACTCGTGGTACAAGAGCGTCTCGATTGAACGCGCCTCCATGCCGAGCGTGTTCATCAGATAAAGAATCACGCCGGGGTCGAGCGCGCCACAGCGCGTTCCCATCATCAGCCCGTCGAGCGCGGTGAGTCCCATCGTTGACGCGACGCTCTTCCCATCGCGCAGCGCACACAGCGATGCCCCATTGCCGAGATGCGCAATGACGACCCGACCGCGCGCCGCGGAAGCATCGATCGATGGCAGGGCGCTCGCGATGTATTCGCAGGACAGGCCATGGAATCCATAGCGGCGCACGCCGCGATCCACGATCGATGGTGGCAGCGCAAATGCCTGCGCAAGTGGTGACTGCGTCCGGTGAAACGCCGTGTCGAAGCACGCCACCTGCAACAGATCGGGGGTCACCTCGCGCAGCTTTCGAATCGGCGCGATGTTGTGCGGTTGATGTAGCGGTGCAAGCGGCACGAGCGCCTGAAGCTCGTCCAGCAACGCCGCATCTACGATGACAGGACTCGAATGACGCGTGCCGCCGTGCACGACGCGATGCCCCACCGCAACAACGCGCAAAGATTCCTGCGCAGCGTCGAGAGTGCCCAGGAATTGTCGAACCGCCGCATCATGCCCGCCTGTCGCTTCGACGTGATCTTTCGAAATCAGCGTCAGCGCTTCGTCGTCGATTGCGAACAAGCAGTAGCGCAGGCTCGACGAGCCGGCGTTGACGACTGCGATCGCATCGCGCATGCGTTGCTACCGGGGCTTCGCTGCTCCGCTTCGCACCGGTGCGCGCACGGTTGCCCGCTTGGTGACCGGCTTGCGTGTTCGTTTGGGGGCCGCCACGGCGGGCGGGCTCTGAACACCATCCCCGCGAACGCCCACCGGCAACAGAGCACGCAATTCAGCCAGCATCGTCAGTTGCCGTGGCTCGAGCTTGAAATGCGCTTCCATCGCATCCAGCAATTGGTGCGCGAGTTTGCGATCGCCCGCCGTCTTCAAGAGTAGCGGCAGCGCACGTTTGGCCCGATCGCTTTCGAACTCGACGATGATCGTCTCTTCGTGCATCAGCCGTCTGAATTGATCTTCGCTGATGCCGTCGAGCAAGTGCGCAGGTGCGAGAAGCTCGCGCACGCGCTGCATCGATGACAGCGTGCGCTTGCCGCCGCCGGCCTTCGCAATCAAAAGACCTATTCGAACGACGCCTTCGATTGCAGTGCCTTGCTCGACCGTGGCGAGAACTTCGCGCACTGCCGGCAACGTGCGCGGATCGAAGCGCGATGCACGACGAATCGCCTGCTGCTGATCCGCCACGTTGAGCGAGAGCATGTTGCCGTACACCTGGAAGAACAGCGCCTCGGCCGATGCGTCGCGCAAGTCGCGATACAAGTCGAGCGACGCGATGATCGATTCCGACACCAAGCGCTCGTACGGCAGCAGCAGATTGTCATCGGAGCGCGGCTGGCGATAGGCGCGCACGGCATCGGCGAGCGGCGCGATCGCCGCGAACCAGGGATTGCGATCCGACATCGCCCAGCGTTGCACCCGTAGCGGATGGAAGTCGCGCATCCACTTGGCGAGCCAAACAGGCGTCGCGTTACGCACGAGCGGTCGCGCGAGGAGCTCGTACGCGCGCTCGGTCAATTCCGAAAGCGCGGCCACCGCCTCGAACGGACGCTCGTCGACGCGGTCGTGCTTCTGAAGCTTCCGCAAATCCTCGAGCGTGCGCTCGACGATGGTGACATCGTATTCGACGCTTCCATCGGACGCGACATTCTCGCGAATGTCCATTCCGTAAAGCCCCGGCGGAAGTTGCTGAATCTCCTTCAAAAGTTCGACGATCTGCGCATGCTCGCGGCGGGCGACTTGTCCCGACACGAAAATGCCGAGATGGCCAATGTCCTCGTGCAGCAAGCCGACGATCGTCTGGCCGTTCGCCTTGATCTCGTCGGTCGACGCATACAGATCCCCGATCCAGTTGAACGCCTGCTGCGGCGGTGTGATGTTGTCGCCCATCGAGGCGAACACGATGATCGGTGAGCGAATCGACTTGAGATCGAAAAAGCGACCGGGCCCCAGTCGCGCATCGCCTGCGGAGAGCTTGTTGCCGACGAAAAGGTTGTTGACGACCCAGCGAATCTCGCTGTCGTTGAAAAGATAGAAGCCACCCCACCAGCGCTCGAATTCGAGAAAGCGCGGCGCCTCGGTGTCGACTTCGGACCACACCTCGTAATACTTCTTCCACAGCGTGTTCGCGGGATTCAGGTTCTCGAAGTTCTGCACGAGATTCGCACCGTCGAACATGCCGCCGCCCAGGTCCGACGCGAACAACGCCAGCCACGCGCCGCCGGCAAGCCCGCCCGCATAGCGCATTGGATTGTCGCCGTCGTTGCCCGCCCAATACGACATCGGCGCGCCGTTCACCACGCACGGTCCGGCGATGTCGGGCCGCGACGCGGCGAGCATCATCACCGCCCAACCGCCTTGGCAATTGCCGACCAGCACGGGCTTCGGACTCTGCGCGTGGCGTTGCGCGACGATGCGAACGAACTCCGCTTCGGCATCGACGACATCCGCGAGCGTCTGGCCTTTGACGGGCTCGGGAAAGAAGATCACGAAGTAAACCGGATGGCCTGCCGAAAGCGCGACACCGACTTCCGAATCCTTCTTGAATCCACCAATGCCCGGACCGTGTCCTGCGCGCGGATCGATGATGATGAACGGACGCAGCTTGTCGTCTACCGTGACATCGGCCGGCGGAACGATGCGAAGCAGCGCGTAATTGCACGGCCGCTCGAACGTGCGAGCATCGGCGAGCATCTCGGTCTCGTAATGCAACAGCGGCGGCTTGCCGGCGCGCTCGTAATCGATCCAGTCGTTGCCGCGCTGGCGCAACGTGTCCCAGAACAATACCGTGCGTTGTGCTGCGTCGATTGCGTAGCGACCGATATCGGCCCACGCTTCCAACGGAGTCTTGACCGGCCGCAACTCGCGGCGCTCGACTGCACGCGCCATCCGCTTCTGATAGCGACCACTTGCCGTGCGCAAACGCTTGTCCAGCGTCGAAGCAACTTGCCTCGAAATATCGGAGGCACGGTCCATCGTTACGTTGTAATCAGCCACGAATTTCCTTCATGAACGCAGCGTGCCCGCTGCGCGATGCGCGATGCGCGATGCGCGATGCGTCAAGCGCGATTGCGAAGCTTGCGAATCGCTTCGAGTTGCGCAAGCGCTGTTGATAGCTCGGCCTCGGCGCGCGCAACCTCTTCCGCGCTCGATTTGTTCGCCATCGCCTGCTCGGCGGCGCGCTTCGCTTCGAGGGCCGCCTTCTCGTCGAGATCCTTCGCGCGGATCGCGGTATCGGCGAGCACCGTCACATGATTCGGCTGCACTTCGAGATAGCCGCCCTGCACGAACACGAGCTCCTCGTCCGCGCGCCCGGGAAGCTTCATGCGCACGGCACCCGGCTTGATCTCGGTGAAGAGCGGTGTGTGACGCGGATAGATGCCCAGCTCGCCCATCACGCCGGGGAGCACGACGAATTCCGCATCGCCCGAGAAAATCTGCTCCTCGGCGCTGACGACGTCGACCTTGAGTGTCGGAGCGGCCATTACTGGAGCTTCTTCGCTTTCTCGAACGCTTCGTCGATCGGGCCGACCATGTAGAACGCCTGCTCAGGGAGCGCGTCGCATTCGCCGTCGACGATCATGCGAAAGCCGCGAATCGTTTCTTTCAACGGAACGTACTTGCCCGGCGCGCCGGTGAAGATTTCCGCGACGTGGAACGGCTGCGACAGGAAACGTTGAATCTTGCGAGCGCGAGAAACCGCGAGCTTGTCTTCGGGAGAGAGCTCGTCCATGCCGAGAATCGCAATGATGTCGCGCAATTCCTTGTAACGCTGCAGCGTCGCCTGCACGCGACGCGTCGTCGTGTAGTGCTCTTCGCCGATCGTGTTCGGATCGACTTGGCGCGACGTCGAATCCAGGGGATCGACCGCGGGATAAATGCCGAGCGCCGCGATATCGCGCGAGAGCACGACCGTTGCATCCAAGTGTCCGAACGTCGTCGCCGGCGAAGGATCGGTCAAGTCGTCGGCAGGCACGTATACCGCCTGGATCGACGTGATCGAGCCGACCTTGGTGGACGTGATGCGCTCTTGCAAACGGCCCATTTCCTCGGCGAGCGTCGGCTGATAGCCTACCGCGGACGGCATACGCCCGAGCAACGCGGACACTTCCGTGCCTGCGAGCGTGTAGCGATAAATGTTGTCGACGAAAAACAGAATGTCGCGGCCCTCGTCGCGAAAGCGCTCGGCCATCGTGAGACCCGTCAGAGCAACGCGCAAGCGATTGCCCGGCGGCTCGTTCATCTGCCCGAACACCATGGCGACCTTCGATTGTGAAAGGTCTTCCTGCACGATGACGTTCGCTTCACTCATCTCGTGATAGAAGTCGTTGCCTTCGCGCGTGCGCTCGCCGACGCCGGCGAATACCGACAACCCCGAATGCTCTTTCGCGATGTTGTTGATGAGCTCCAGCATGTTCACCGTCTTGCCGACACCCGCACCACCGAACAAGCCGACCTTGCCGCCTTTCGCGAATGGGCAGACGAGATCGATGACCTTGATGCCGGTTTCCAATAGCTCGACTGACGGCGACAGCTCATCGAATTTTGGCGCCCGCTGATGAATTTCGCGGCGCTCGTCCGACTGGATCGGCCCGCGCTCGTCGATCGGACGGCCGAGCACATCCATTACGCGACCGAGCACGCCCAGTCCCACGGGGACGGAAATGCCATGCCCGGTGCCGCGCACTTTCATTCCGCGCTTCAAGCCATCTGAGCTTCCCATCGCGATCGTGCGCACGACCCCATCGCCGAGCTGCTGCTGCACTTCGAACGTGAGTCCCTGCTCGACCAGCTTGTTGCCGGCATCGGCTTCGAGCTTTAGCGCGTCGTAAACCTTCGGCAGCGCCTCGCGCGCGAATTGCACGTCGACGACTGCGCCGATGCACTGGACGATGGTGCCGGTGTTTCCGTTATTCATCGGTTGCTTTCTGAATGGTTCCGAATGCGGGCCGAGGATTTAGGATCGAGGAGCAAGGGAAGGCGGCTCGCGCCACGGCAATGCTCCCTCGATCCTTGGTCCCAATCCCTAATCCCGTCATTTCTCACACCGCCGCGGCGCCGCCGACGATCTCCGAAATTTCCTTCGTGATCGCCGCCTGCCGCGTCTTGTTGTAGATGAGTTGCAGCTCGTTGATGATCTTGCCGGCGTTGTCGGTAGCGGCCTTCATCGCGACCATGCGCGCCGACTGCTCGGAGGCCATGTTTTCGGCGACCGACTGATAGACGACCGACTCGATGTAGCGCCGCATCATTCCATCGAGCAATTCCTGCGCGGAAGGCTCGTACAGATAGTCCCACGCTCCCCGCTGCGTCTCGGCGCGGCGAACGTCACCGCCAGGCGTCTTGAACTGCTGCGGCACGGGCACGACGCGCCCGCCGCGCGGCTCCTGCTTCATCGTGTTGACGAACGTCGTGTAGAACACCCACACCTCGTCGACTTCCCCGGCGAGATAGCGATCGAGCAACACCTTGATCGGCCCGACGAGCTTGTCCATGTGCGGGCGATCGCCGAGCTGCACGACCGATGACACGATGTTCGCGTTGAGGCGATTCAAGAAACCGAGTCCCTTTCCGCCGATCGCGACGTAATCGACTTCGATGCCTTTCGCCTTCCACTCCTTGTGCTGATTGAGAAGAAGTCGCAGCACGTTCGTGTTGAGCCCGCCGCACAAGCCCTTGTCGGTCGACACGACAATTGCACCGACGCGCTTCACGTTCTCGCGACGCACCAAAAACGGATGGCGATATTCGGTATTCGCCTTCGCAATGTGCATCGCGATGTCGAACACGCGCTCGAGATACGGGCGCGACGCGCGCATGCGCTCCTGCGCCTTGCGCATCTTCGACGCGGCGACCATTTCCATCGCCTTGGTGATCTTGCGCGTGCTTTGCACGCTCTTGATCTTGGTCCGAATTTCCTTGGAGCCGGCCATACTTGGCTAAAACGTTCCTGTCTTCTTGAAGTCTTCGATCGCCTCGGACAACGCTTTCTCGTCGTCGGCGTTCATGTCCTTCGTTTCCTCGATCCGATTGAAAAGCGTCGCGTACTTGCTCTTCATGAACTGGCGCAGCGCGGCTTCGAACGCAAGCGCCTTGTCGACCGGAACATCGTCCAGATAACCACGATTCGCCGCGAACAGCGTCAGCGCCTGCTCGGCGACCGACAGCGGCTTGTATTGCGGCTGCTTCATCAACTCGGTCACCATGCGGCCGCGCTCGAGCTGCTTGCGCGTCGCCTCGTCGAGATCCGATGCGAACTGCGCGAACGCGGCGAGCTCGCGATACTGCGCAAGTGCGAGTCGCACACCGCCGCCCAACTTCTTGATGACTTTCGTTTGCGCAGCGCCGCCCACGCGCGACACCGAGATGCCCGCGTTGATCGCCGGACGGATGCCGGCATTGAAAAGATCGGTCTCCAAAAATATCTGACCGTCGGTGATCGAAATCACGTTGGTCGGCACGAACGCCGTCACGTCGCCGGCTTGCGTCTCGATGATCGGCAACGCGGTGAGGCTGCCGGTCTTGCCCTTCACCTCGCCCTTGGTGAACGCCTCGACGTATTCCTCGTTGACGCGCGCCCCGCGCTCGAGCAATCGCGAGTGCAGATAGAACACGTCACCTGGGTACGCTTCGCGCCCCGGCGGCCGGCGCAATAGCAACGACACTTGCCGATACGCCCACGCCTGCTTCGTCAGATCGTCGTAAATGATCAGCGCATCCTGACCGCGATCGCGGAAATATTCGCCCATCGTGCAACCCGAATACGGCGCGATGTACTGCATAGCGGCCGATTCCGATGCAGATGCGGCGACGACGATCGTATAAGCCATTGCGCCGGTCTCTTCGAGCTTGCGCACGACGTTCACGATCGTCGAGGCTTTTTGCCCGATCGCGACATACACGCAGATCAGATCCTTTCCCTTCTGATTGATGATGGTGTCGACGGCCACTGCGGTCTTGCCGGTCTGACGATCGCCGATGATCAACTCGCGCTGCCCACGTCCGATCGGCACCATCGCGTCGATGGCCTTCAAACCCGTCTGCACCGGCTGGCTCACCGATTTGCGCGCGATAACACCAGGCGCGACCTTCTCGATCACGTCAGTCATCTTTGCGTTGATCGGTCCCTTGCCGTCGATTGGCTGACCAAGCGAATTGACCACGCGCCCAATCAGCTCGGGTCCGACCGGCACTTCGAGAATGCGGCCTGTGCTCTTGACGATGTCGCCTTCGGTGATGTGCTCGTATTCGCCGAGCACGACCGCGCCCACGCTGTCACGCTCGAGGTTGAGGGCGAGGCCGAACGTGTTGCCTGGAAACTCGAGCATCTCGCCTTGCATCGCATCGGCAAGGCCATGCACGCGACATATGCCGTCGGTGATCGACACGACGGTGCCGATCGTGCGTTTTTCGGCGGCGACGTCGAGGTTCTCAATTCGGCTTCGAATCAGCTCGCCGATTTCCGCAGGGTTCAATTGCATTGCATTATCCTCGCGCCTTTTGTGGGCTGCGCACCCGTTACTTCATTGATTCAATAGTGACTGACGCATCTGATCGAGCTTCCCGCGTACCGAGCCGTCGATCACCGTGTCACCGACTGCGATGCGCGCGCCCCCGAGCAACGACGGAACGACATCGACTTTCGCCTCGACGCGCTTGCCAAGCCGCCGACTCATCGCCGCAGTGAGCTCGCTCACTTCATGGTCGGAAAGCGGCTGTGCCGACTGAATCGTCGCCTGCGCCACGCCTTCGGCTTCGTTTCGCAACGACTCGAATAGCGCGCCGATTTCCGGCAAGAGCCCGATGCGGCGCGCGTCGATCAGCACGCGGATGAAATTGCGCATCTCCGCAGAGAACACATCCCCCGCGATACCCATGAAAAGCGTCGCTTTCTCGGGAGCGTCGAGCTTGGGGCTCTCGAGCGAATCGTGCACGCGCGCGTCGCCTGCGATGCCGTTCGCGAGCGCCAACATGTCGCTCCATTGCGCGAGCTTGTCCTGATCACGCGCGATGCTAAACGCGGCATCCGCATAGGGTCGGGCGATCGTCGTGCGCTCGGCCATCGATCAGATTTCGCGCTGCAGCTCGGTCAGTAGCTGCGAGTGCGCGCGCGCGTCGACTTCACGTTGCAGAATCTTCTCGGCGCCCATCACGGCAATCCTTGCGACCTGGCTGCGTAGCAGTTCACGGGCCCGTCCGACCTCCTGCTCGATCTCGGCGCGCGCCGACGCGATGATGCGATCGGCTTCGGCCTTTGCTTCGGTTTTCGCGAGATCGACGGTCTCCGCGCGAAACTTCTCGCCTTGCGCAACGATGTCGGCGGCCTTCGCCTTGGCGTCGTTCAAAAGCTCGCCGATACGCGTTTCCGCGGTAGCGAGGCTTTGCCGACCCTGCTCGCCGGCAGCGAGCCCGTCCGCGATCTGCTTCTGTCGACCCTCGATGGCGCGCATCAACGGCGGCCATACGAATCGCGCCGTGAACCAGATGAAGGCGGCGAATGCCGCCGCCTGCATGAACAGCGTGAGATTGATGTTCATGGCTCGTTAACTCGCGAATGACTAGCGAAGCTGCGCAAGCAGCGGGTTGCCGAACGCGAACAGCATCGCAAGACCCACGCCGATGATGAACGACGCGTCGATGAGGCCGAGCAAGAGGAACACTTTGCCTTGCAGTTGCGGCATCAACTCGGGCTGACGCGCTGCGCTTTCGAGAAACTTGGCGCACATGATGCCGATGCCGATACACGCGCCCAGCGCTCCGAGCCCGATGATGAGCCCGATGCCGATGCCCGTGTAAGCCTGCACCATCGCGAGCATTTGCAGCTTGTCCATCGTTTTGTTCCTTTCGTTATGAAGATGTGGTCGGTCGATGCGATTGCCAAGCGGGCGCGCGAACGATGCACCCGCGAAATGTCAGTGATGCTCCTCGGCCATCGCCAGGTAGACGATCGTGAGCATCATGAAAATGAACGCCTGCAGCGCGACGATCAGGATGTGGAAGATCGCCCAGCCAAGGTGCAGCACGCCCCCGAAGATCGTGCCGGCGAGGCCGGTGGCAGCCCACAGCCCGAGCAGCAGAAAAATGATCTCGCCCGCATAGATATTCCCGTACAGCCGCAGCGAATGCGAAAGTGGCTTGGAAAGGTATTCGACGACGTTCATCAGGAAATTCGCCGGCCACAACAGCGGGTTCTTGCCGAACGGCGCGGTGAACAACTCGTGAATCCAGCCGCCGAGGCCTTTGCTGCGAATCGAATAGGCGATCATCAGCACGAACACCGACAGCGCGAGCGCCGCCGTCGTGTTGATGTCGGCCGTCGGCACGAGGCGCCAATGCGGCGCGAACAAATGCGTGACCTTCGCCATCAAGTCGACCGGCAGGAAATCCATCGCATTGAGGAACAAGACGAGCGTGAATGTCGTCAGTGCGAGGGGCGCGACGAGCTTCGACGCGCCAAGGTAGATCGACTTCGCCTGATCATGGACGAAATCGACCAGAAGCTCGACCACCGCTTGCCGCTTCGAGGGCACACCCGCCGTCGCACCACGGACGACCCACCACAAAAAGCCGAACACCAGCACGCCGACGATCGCAGTCGTCACCAGCGTGTCGACGTGCACGGTCCAAAAGCCGCCCTCCGCCTTCACCGGCACCGCGAAATGCGTCAGGTGGCCGGTGATGTACTCGGTGGGAGAACTGGGGGCCGCCGCCATGAATTCGCCAGGTAACTACTTTCTTTCAAGCCGCGTCACGAACCCGCAACGCGATACCGAACATCAACGTCGTCACGATGAACGCGACTATGAACGGGCCTCCTGCCAAGTCGCGAACCAGCACGAGCGAGCCTACGACCCCAAGCAGAATCAGCCCGACCTTGAAGCCCTCCGCGCGCAGGATCAGGAGCACCGCGCCCAGAGCGCTGCGAGGCCGCACGATTCCCGCCATCAGTGCATAGACGAAGTTCGCGACGAGATTGATTGCAGCGCCGAGCGCTCCGGATACTGCCCCGGACCTTCCCTCCCACACCCCTCCCAACAGCGCGAATACGGCGACTGCGAGCGCTTGCCAGGCCAGAAGCGCGCGAAACGAACGGTTGCAAAGCGGGGGAGTCACTCCGACGGCCTACGTGCTGCGAACCGCATCCGAACAAACCGCAGATTATAGCGTCCCGGATGGACCGAGCAATGCAGCGCAACGAATGCGCCGCGTCACCCACCGCTCAGCGCCGCGACGATCATCACATCGTCTCCCGCCGGGACAGCCGAGGCAAGGTCGCGTACCGCATGCATCCCGACGAACAACTTCACGTGCGGACGTAGACGTGCCTGCTCGTCGACGATGCGAAAGCGAATGCCGCGGTGACGCCGCTCCAGTGCTGCGAGCACCGATGAGAGCGTCGGCGGCAACTCCGGGGCCAGCACCGGTACGGCGACGCGCACTTCGGCGTTGCCGTCGGTGTACGAGCGCAACGGCGACGGAATGCGCACGCGGACGACTGTCGCGGCCTCGTTGCTGCCGCTGCCCATCGCTCAGGTCTCCAGCGCGTATATGTGCGGCAAATGGCGCGCAATGCAGCGCCAGCTCCGCCCTTCGTCGCGGCTTGCCCATACTTCGCCCGACGTCGTCCCGACATACAGTCCGACCGGATCGCGCCAATCCGCGGTCATCGCCTGCCGCTTCACCGTCCACCACGCTTGCGTCTTCGGAAACCCGTCGTCCTGGCGCCGCCAGCTCTTGCCGCCATCGACGGTCCGATACGCTGCCGGCCGACCGCCCGGCGAGACCCGTGGCCATACACCGCTTCCATCCATTGGAAAAACCCACGCAGCGTCCGGATTGGTTGGGTGCGCGACCATGGGAAAGCCAATCGCGCCGATCGATTTCGGCATTGCGCCGGAAAGATCGACCCAATCATCTCCGGGCCGATCGAGGCGATAGATGCCGCAGTGGTTCTGCTGCCAGAGGCGATCGGGATTGCCGCCCGCGAAGCGCACGCAATGCGGGTCGTGCCCGAATTCCGGAGCAGGGTCGGGCAGGAAGTCGGCGCGAACGCCTCGATTGATCGGACGCCAATCGGCGCCGCCGGTCGTGGACTCGAATACGCCGCCGCTCGACATCCCGATCACCAGATGCTGCGGATCACGCGGATCGACGAGGACCGAATGCAGCTTGCCGCCATCGGGCGTCCCATCCTGGTCGCCGCCGCACCAGGTCTTGCGCTGCGGATGTTCGTTGAAGCCGTCGACGCCGCTCCAGGTCGCGCCGCCGTCGTCGGAGCGAAACAAGCCCTGCGGAGAAGTCCCCGCATACCAGACCTTCGGTTGCGACTCATGCCCCGGCGTCAGCCAGAACGTGTGGTCGACGGTGCGTCCGCTGCCCGCACGAAACGCCGGCGGCTTTTGTGCCTCTTTCCACGTGCGGCCTCGATCGGTCGAGCGGAACACCGTCGGGCCAAGATGCCCGGTGCGGGCGGCCACCAGAATCGACTTCGCTTCGCGCGGATCGGACCGTGCGTGATGGACGATCTGCCCGAGAAATCCCGGCCCGATTGCTTTCCACGTACGCCGCGTCGCATCGCTCACCAGGCGCCACAAGCCCTTACGCGTGGCCACGAATAGCGAAACACCGGGCGCGGCTGCGGTCGTCGAAGGTCGCGGCATCGAAGTCTTCCAGGGTGGCAAAAAAGGCGCAACGCTAACGCTGCGTCACGCGCTTCGCAAGCGTCGGTGCTCATCGAGCGCGCTTACAATGCACGTCAAGGCTTGGCCATTGTCACAAGTCCGCGCTGCCCCCATATCTTTTTTCTTAACCGGAGAAACTCAAATGACGATCAAGGTTGGCGACAAGCTTCCTCCCGGGACGCTGATGGAATACAGCGAAGTCGAAAAGAGCGGCTGCTCGATCGGCCCGAACCCAGTCAGCGTCGAAGATCTCACCAAAGGCAAGAAGGTCGTGATCTTCGGCCTTCCCGGGGCTTTCACGCCCACCTGCTCGGCGAAGCACGTCCCGTCCTACCTTGGCAGCCTCGACAAGCTGAAAGCGAAGGGCGTGGATGAAATCGCCTGTCTGTCGGTGAATGACGCGTTCGTGATGGGCGCGTGGGCGCGCGATCAAAAAACCGACGGCAAGATTCGCATGCTTGGCGATGGCAGCGCGGAATATGCGAAGAAGCTCGGCCTCGAGCTCGATCTCAACGCACGCGGCATGGGGACGCGCGTTCAGCGCTTCTCGATGCTCGTCGACAACGGTTTGGTCAAGGCGTTGAATGTCGAGGCGCCGGGCAAGTTCGAGGTGTCGGACGCCGACACGATGCTCAAACAACTGGGCTGATCGTCTCGTCCTATCGAAACGCGGCGGCCGCGGGCCGCCGTTTTCGTTCTAGCGAATGCGCGCGAGAATCCCATCGAGCTGTTCGAGGCTCGAGTAGCGGATCACGATGCGTCCACTACCCTTGCGCCCGGGCTCGATCTTCACGTTCGCGCCAATGCGTTCGGCAAGCTCGTTCTCGAGTCGCAGCGTGTCGGCGTCGAGACCCGGGCGAGGTGTCTTGCGCGTGCGGGATGGGTCCGACAGTTGCGCAACGAGTCGTTCGGTTTCGCGCACCGAGAGCTTGCGGGCCACCACCCGCGCTGCCGTCGGTGTCTGTTGCGCGATAGGCAGCGAGAGCAATGCGCGCGCGTGGCCCATCTCGATTTCGCTACCCAAAAGATATTCCTGCACAGGCTTTGCAAGCTGCGTCAGACGCAGAAGATTGGTCACCGCGCTGCGCGAGCGTCCCACCGCCTTCGCCGCTGCATCGTGCGTGAGCCCGAACTCGGCGATCAGCCGTTGCAATCCTGTGGCTTCCTCGAGTGGATTGAGATCCTCGCGTTGGATGTTTTCGATCAACGAGAGGGCGAGCGCGGCGTGGTCCGGTACCGCTTTCACGAGCACCGGCACTTCGCTGAGTCCTGCCCGTTGCGCAGCACGCCAGCGCCGTTCGCCCGCGATGATTTCGAAGCGAGCGCCCTCGATGGGGCGCACCAGAATCGGCTGCATCACGCCCTGTTCTCGAATCGAATCGGCGAGCTCTGCGAGCGACGCGTCGTCCATGCGCGTGCGCGGCTGATACTTGCCAGGTCGAAGGCGATCGAGCGCGATGGTTTGCAACGCGTCCTTGGCGGGCGTCTCGTCATCACCGCTGGCGAGAAGCGCATCGAGCCCACGCCCGAGTCCCTTTGGTCGCATCGTGTCTCCGTAATCAGTTAATCAGCTAAGTGGCAGTCTCAGGCGCAGGCGAGTGCTCGCTTGTGTTTGCTGCACGTGATTCCATGCGTCGCAACAATTCGCCTGCAAGTGCGAGATACGCCTGCGCTCCCTTCGATTGAATCTCGAGCTTCAACGCAGGCATGCCATGCGAAGGGGCTTCGGCCAGTCGAACGTTGCGCGGCACGATCGTGCGATAGAGCTTGTCGCCAAAATGTCGTTCGAGCTCGGCCGCCACGTTTTGCGAGAGCGTGTTGCGCGGGTCGTACATCGTGCGCAGCAATCCTTCGATCTCGAGCCGAGGATTCAGATGCGCACGAACCTTTTTTACCGTCTGCACGAGATCGGACAAGCCTTCCAGTGCGTAGTACTCGCACTGCATCGGGATCAACACGCTATCGGCGGCGCACAACCCGTTGAGCGTCAACAACGATAGCGACGGCGGGCAATCGAGCACGACGAAATCGTATTGATCGGCGACCATGCTGATCGCGCTTTTCATTTGCGCCAACGCTTCGGCCAGCGCGTCCTTGAGCCGCGTTTCGCGCTCGGGAAGCTCGACGAGCTCGACTTCTGCGCCAGCGAGGTCGCGATTCGCGGGCACGATGTCGAACCCGCCCGACGGCGACACCTTGCGAACGTCGGCGATGCCGCGCTCGCCAAGCAGCACGTGATAAACGGTCGCGTCGAGCTTGCGCTTGTCGAGTCCCGCACCAGTGGTCGCGTTGCCCTGCGGATCGAGATCGATCAGCAGCACGCGCCGCTTCATCACAACGAGGCTCGCCGACAAATTGACGGCCGTGGTGGTCTTGCCCACGCCGCCCTTTTGATTGGCGACGGCGATGACGCGCGTCATGAACGGCTGCCTTGCATTCGCGGCAGGCGAAACCTCGCCCACTTCTGACGAAGCTGCGGGCGAATCCTCGCTCATGCGTGACGAATGACCACGAGGTGCCTGGCGCCCTCGACACCGGGCACTTGCAGCGGAGTGATTGCGTGCACTGTGTATTCGGCCGCGAGCTCGCTCAGTTCCTCATGCGGATGCACGCCCTTCATCGCGACCAGCACGCCATCCCGCGCCACGTGTCGCGCCGCCGCTTGGGCAAACGCTGCGAGATCGGCAAAAGCTCGCGACACGACGATCGCGTACGCTTCATCGCTGCCATGATCCTCGACGCGTGCAGCGATCGAATGCGCGTTCGCGATGCCGAGTTCGGCAATGGACTGCGCGATGAACGATGCTTTTTTATGCACCGGTTCCAGCATGTCGACGCGCCATCCGGGACGTGCGAGCGCGAGCGGGATGCCGGGAAGCCCGGCACCACTGCCGACATCGAGAATTCGTGTGTTCGTAGTGCAGTGCGAATCCAGCAAGGGCAATACGGCGAGGCAGTCGAGCAGATGATGAGACAGCATTCGCGCCGGATCGCGAATCGCCGTTAAGTTGTAGGTGCGATTCCATTTGTCCAGCAACGCCACATACGCGATCAGCTTGCCGCGAGCGCCGTCGGGTAGCTCCAACGAAAGCTCGGCAAGTCCCGCGTCGAGGACTTCTGACAGCTCACGCTCGTCCAGCGTCGCGCTGCTCATGCGGCGTTGGCGCGAGCCGTCGTCGGCGTTGGCTCGCGCCGCTTCAAATGCACCAGGAGCAGAGAGATTGCCGCAGGCGTGACGCCCGACATGCGCGCGGCCTGTCCCAACGTTTCGGGTCGGTGCGCCGAAAGCTTTTGCTGCACTTCAATCGAGAGACCCCGGACCGCAGCAAAGTCGAAATCGCCGGGCAGCCGCATGGATGCATGCTCGAGTTGCTTCGCAACCTCGCCTTGCTGGCGGGCGACATAGCCTTCGTACTTGATCGCGATCTCGACCTGATTGGTGACATCCGCCGGCAGATCGTCCGCTGTAGCGCCGGGAAGCGTCATCAGCGTTCGGTAGTCGATTTCCGGTCGGCGCAGTATGTCAGCGAGCGCACACTCTCCGCGAGAACCAAGAGGGTATTCTACTTTGGTTGAACGAAGCCGCGTAAGCTCGCGCTCGAGGGCATCGCGTTTGCGGCAGAAAACATCCCAGCGCGCCTCGTCGACGACGCCGAGCTTGCGGCCCTGCTCAGTCAAGCGCATGTCCGCATTGTCCTCGCGAAGCTGCAGTCGGTACTCCGCGCGGGATGTGAACATCCGATACGGCTCGGACACGCCGCGGGTAATGAGATCATCGACAAGGACGCCAAGGTAGGCTTGATCGCGGCGAGGCGACCACCCTTCTTCGCCTTGCACGCGCCTTGCGGCATTGATGCCTGCCAGCAATCCCTGCGCTGCCGCTTCCTCGTAGCCCGTGGTTCCATTGATCTGCCCGGCGAAAAAGAGGCCGTGGATGGATTTCGTCTCGAGCGTCGCGTGCAGCGCGCGCGGGTCGAAGTAGTCGTACTCGATCGAATAGCCGGGCCGCAGGATGTGCGCGTTTTCACAACCCTTCATCGAGCGCACGAGGTTTAGCTGCACGTCGAAGGGAAGCGAAGTCGAGATGCCATTCGGGTAAATCTCGCTTGTGGTCAGCCCTTCCGGCTCGAGAAAAATCTGGTGCGACGAACGTTCGGCAAAGCGAACGACCTTGTCTTCGATCGAGGGGCAATACCGCGGTCCGGTGCCCTTGATGACGCCGGTGAAAAGCGGCGACCGGTCGAGGCCCGCACGGATGATGTCGTGGGTGCGCTCGTTGGTATGCGTGATCCAGCAGGGCAGTTGGCGGGGATGCATTGAGCGCGCGCCGAGGAACGAGAAGATCGGCTCCGGATCGTCGCCAGGCTGAATCTTCAAAGCGTCGAAATCAATCGTGCGTCCATCGAGCCGTGGTGGAGTTCCGGTTTTCAGTCGGCCAACCGGGAGCGCGAGTTCGCGCAGCCGCGCGCCGAGGCGTTTCGCAGGCGGATCTCCCGCACGGCCGGCTTCGTAGTTCTGCAAACCCACGTGGACCAGGCCGGACAGGAACGTGCCGGCGGTCAGCACGACGGTCTCGGCTTCGAAGACGACACCAATCTGGGTCACCACGCCGGTGACGCGATCGCCTGCGATCGTAAGATCGTCGACGGCTTGCTGAAAAAGCGTGAGATTGGGTTGAGTTTCGAGCCGACGGCGAATTGCTGCCTTGTACAAAATCCGATCGGCCTGGGCGCGCGTGGCGCGAACCGCCGGACCCCTGCTCGAGTTAAGAGAGCGAAACTGAATCCCGGCTTCGTCGGTCGCGAGCGCCATCGCGCCGCCGAGTGCGTCGATTTCACGCACGAGGTGGCCTTTGCCGATCCCGCCGATCGACGGGTTGCAGGACATTTGCCCGAGCGTTTCGATACTGTGAGTCAGCAGGAGCGTCTTACAACCCATTCTCGCGGATGCCAGGGCGGCCTCGGTCCCGGCGTGGCCACCGCCAATGACGATCACTTCAAAACGGGCGGGAAACACCATGAAAGGAGCTTGCTGCAACGCACATGCGCGTGGAGCATTGTATGCGATCGCCGCACGACCGTTCGGGTTTCACGTGAAACCTGACACAAGTTCCACGTGAAACATTCCCGAAGCGCCTATGACGACTCCGCACTGGCGAAAGTGCTAGCTAGCGCTTACACCCAGACGGCGGCCTAACTGACGCCGTTCTTCGATAAGCTCGGGTGGAGTTCTGCCGCCCACACGAGCGAATAATGCGTCATGGGAGCCGAGTTCCTTCGTCCATTGATCACCGTCGATTTCGGTGATCGCTGTGAAACATTCTCGCGAAAAGTCGAGACCCGACCAATCAAGATCGTCGTAACGCGGCATCTGTCCGACCGCCGCTTTCTCCGCACCCGCCTTCCCCTCGCAACGCTCGACGATCCAGCGGAGCACCCGCATGTTCTGGCCGAAGCCGGGCCAGACGAAGCGACCCTCGGCGTCCTTGCGGAACCAGTTCACCGCAAAAATCTTCGGCGGTCGTGCTACACGGCGACCCATCGCAAGCCAATGCTTGAAGTAATCGCCGACGTGATAACCGCAGAAAGGCAGCATCGCGAATGGGTCACGGCGCACCTCGCCGATTTTCCCCGCGGCCGCCGCGGTCTGCTCCGACCCCATCGTCGCGGCCAGATACACGCCCTCTTCCCATGACGATGCTTCGGTAATCAAAGGAGCGGTGTCGGAGCGTCGCCCGCCAAAAACGAATGCGTCGATCGGGACGCCCTCGGGGTTCTCCCAATCAGGATCGATCGAAGGACATTGCGCCGCGGCCACGGTGAAACGCGCATTCGGATGCGCCGCCTTGCGGCCGTTGCGGCCATCCTCGGGTGTCCAGTCGCGGCCTTGCCAGTCGATGAGATGGGCGGGAGGCGTCTTCGTCATGCCCTCCCACCAAACGTCGTTGTCGTCGGTGAGTGCGACGTTGGTGAAAATGACGTTTTCCTTCAGCGTCTCCATCGCGTTCGGATTCGATTCGTGCGACGTCCCTGGCGCGACCCCGAAAAAGCCCGCCTCCGGGTTGATCGCATGAAAGCGGCCATCGGCATGCGGCTTGATCCAGGCGATGTCCTCGCCGATCGTGGTCACCTTCCAGCCATCGAAACCCTTCGGCGGAATCAGCATCGCGAAATTCGTCTTGCCGCACGCGCTCGGGAACGCGCCGGCGACGTGATATTTGCGACCCTCCGGTGTGGTCACGCCGAGCACGAGCATGTGCTCGGCGAGCCAGCCCTCGTCGCGACCCATGACCGATGCGATGCGAAGCGCAAAGCACTTTTTGCCGAGCAGGGCATTGCCGCCATAGCCCGAACCATACGACCAGATCTCGCGCGTCTCCGGAAAGTGAACGATGTATTTGATATCGCGGTTGCACGGCCACGGGACGTCGCCTTGACCATCCGCGAGCGGGGCGCCGACCGAATGCACGCAGGGCACGAACCTGCCGTCACTGCCGAGCACGTCGAAGACGCGCTGCCCCATGCGCGTCATTGTGCGCATGCTCACGACCACATAAGGACTATCGGTGATCTCGACGCCGATATGCGCGATCGGGCTTCCGATCGGCCCCATCGAAAACGGCACGACGTACATCGTGCGTCCGCGCATCGCGCCATCGAACAGGCCACCGAGCGTTGCCCGCATTTCATCGGGCTCGCGCCAGTTGTTCGTCGGGCCGGCATCGTCCTGGTCTTCACTGCAGACGAACGTGCGATCCTCGACACGCGCAACGTCGGAGGAATCAGACCGCGCGAGGTAACTGCCGGGGCGCTTCGCCGGATTCAACTTATGCAACGTGCCGGACGCCAGCATCGTCGCGAGCAAACGCTCGTACTCCGCGTCGCTGCCGTCGCACCATACGATGCGAGCGGGCTTGGTGAGCGCCGCAATCTCACGCACCCAGCCAAGCAGGCGCGGATGTCGAACATAATATGGGGCCGATACGGACGCGCCAAGGGCGGCAATCGATTCGGGCTGGTTCATCGTGATTTTTTGCTGCATCGGCGTGACGCGAACGATGCATTTCGCGTGTCGTGAACGGACCTTGGACTCTAGCACGCTGAGACGCTTCTCCCAATGCGCGAATCACGCGTGCGTTCGTGGTTGGACAAGTGGTCAGACCTATTTGGAGTAGTCATGATCGGTGATCTCGACGTACTGGACAGGTTGCAATGATTGAACTCCTTACGAGTCCGCAAGCTTGGATAGCACTGGCGACGCTGACGCTGCTCGAGCTCGTGCTCGGCATCGACAATGTCATCTTCATCTCGATCCTGGTCGACAAGCTGCCCGTCGCACGCCGTGAGTTCACGCGACGCATCGGTTTGTTCTTCGCGATGTTCATGCGCATCGCGCTGTTGCTCCTGCTGTCGTTCATGGTCGGACTCACGGCGCCGCTTTTCTCGGTGCTGAACCACAACGTGTCGGGACGCGACCTGATACTGATCTTTGGCGGCCTGTTTCTTTTGTGGAAGAGCACCACCGAGATTCACCAGCTGATGGAGGGCGAGGAAGGGCACGCGTCGACTGCGGTCAAGGCAACATTCACTGCCGTAATCGTGCAAATCATCATCATCGACCTCGTGTTCTCGCTCGATTCGATCATCACCGCGGTGGGCATGGTGAACGAGATTCCGATCATGGTGACGGCGGTCGTGATCTCGGTTGCATTGATGATGCTGTTCGCCGGGCCGATCGGGCGCTTCGTGTCGGCGCATCCGACGGTGAAGATGCTGGCGCTCTCATTCCTGTTCGTCATCGGCGCCGCGCTGATCGCCGAGGGGATCGAGCAAGAAGTGCCCAAGGGCTACATCTATTTTGCGATGGCGTTTTCGGTGGGCGTCGAGATGCTGAACCTGCGACGCTCGCGAAAAACGGCCACGAAGCCGGTCGATCTTCGCGAAGCCTACGCGCGCGAACCTGAAACCAAGTCGTAACGACTCAGCGGGTTGCGACGATGAACAAGCGCCGAAACGGAAACAAGACACTGCCGCTCGCATCGCGCGGGTGCAGCCGCTCGACTCGCGCTGTGTAATCCGCAACGAAACGCTCGCGCTCGGAGTCATCCAGCGCTGCTGCGAACGGAACGATGGCCGAGCCTCGCATCCATGCAACGATCGGGTGCTCGCCATCCGCGCGCGAAGGCAGGCGCTGCAGATATTCGGTCGTCCAGATGTCGCGTGACGATGACTGCGGCGCGAGCGATGCATCGTATTGTGCCGCCGGCGCGACAGGTGTTGCGCGAACCAACGTGCCGAGTCGTTCGCGCCATGCATCGGAGCGCGCCGTTTCGACCAGCGCCGCATGCGAGGGTGCAGTGAAATTGTCCGGCATTTGCACGGCAAGCACGCCACCCCGCGGCAGCATCGACATCAATCGCGGGAAGAGCGTTGCATGACCATCGATCCAGTGCAGCGCTGCGTTGCTGTAGATGAGATCGGCCGATTGCGACGCATTCCAGGTCACCAGATCGGCATGCGTCCAAACGAAGCGATCGTCGCCGCTCGTCGCGTCACGCGCCTTCGCCAGCATTGCCAGGTCGCTGTCAACGCCTTCGATCTTCGCATTGGGCCATCGCCGCGCGAGATGTTGCGCGACATTGCCTGCGCCACATCCAATGTCGTAGACGATCCGCGGTGCTTCGAGCGGAATGCGCGCAAGCAAGTCGAGCGCGGGACGCAGGCGCGCATCCTCGTACTGAAGATACTGATTCGGGCTCCAGCTCATCGCTCGGACATTATGCGGGTCGCGTCGGCGCCACGAAATGCGAGCGTAAGATTGAAGTGAATCACGCCGCAATCCAAAAAAGCGCGACGGAGGAACATGATGGAGAAGTCGACTTCGAAGCTGTCGCCCGCGGAACAAGCGCTAAGCGACGCCGCGCTCGAATATCACCGCAGCCCGGTCCGCGGCAAGATCAGCATCACACCGACCAAGCCGCTCGCGAACCAGCACGATCTTTCGCTGGCGTATTCGCCAGGTGTTGCGTACGTGTGCCTTGCGATCGAGGCAACGCCCGGCCTTGCTTCCGAGTACACGTCGCGCGGGAATCTCGTCGGTGTCGTGACGAACGGCACTGCGGTGCTTGGCCTGGGGGACATCGGGCCGCTTGCGGGAAAGCCGGTGATGGAAGGCAAAGGGTGCCTGTTCAAGAAGTTCGCCGGCATCGACGTGTTCGACATCGAGCTCGCCGAGAAGGACCCGGACAAGCTCGTCGAGATCATCGCGGCGCTCGAGCCGACACTCGGCGGCATCAATCTCGAAGACATCAAAGCGCCTGAGTGCTTCACCGTCGAGCGCAAGCTTCGCGAGCGGCTGAAGATTCCGGTGTTTCACGACGACCAACACGGCACGGCGATCATCTCGGCGGCGGCGCTGATCAATGGTTGCGAGCTGACCGACAAGCGTATCGAGAACGTCAAAGTCGCATGTTCGGGTGCCGGCGCCGCTGCGATCGCTTGTCTAGACATGTGTGTCGCGCTCGGCGTCAAGCGCGGCAACATCACCATGGTCGACAGCAAGGGCGTCGTCCATGCCGGCCGCGCGAATCTCGACGAGTCGAAGCGAGCGTACGCACGCGAGACGACGTCCCGCACGCTAGCCGACGCCATGCAGGGCGCCGATGTCCTGCTCGGCTGCTCGGCGGCGGGCGTAGTAAGCGAAGCGATGGTGAAGTCGATGGCCGATCGCCCGATCATTCTCGCGCTCGCCAATCCGGAGCCGGAGATTCGTCCCGAGCTTGCGAAGGCGGCGCGGCCCGATTGCATCATCGCGACCGGACGCTCCGACTATCCGAACCAGGTCAACAACGTCCTGTGCTTTCCGTACATATTCCGCGGCGCGCTCGATGCGGGTGCGACGGCGATCACCGAAGCGATGAAAGTCGCGTGCGTGAAGGAAATCGCCGATCTCGCGAAGGCCGAGATCAGTGATGAAGTCGCCTCGGCGTATGCGGGTCAGGAGCTGGCTTTCGGTCCCGACTACATCATTCCGAAGCCGTTCGATTCGCGCCTGATCTTGCGAATCGCACCGGCGGTTGCGGAAGCGGCTCGCGTGTCGGGCGTCGCGACGCGACCGGTCGAGGACATCGCGGCGTACCGGCGCTCGCTTGCGCGCTTCGTGTTGCACACGGCGATGTTCATGCGTCCGGTCATCGAAGCCGCCCGCGCGAAGCCGCGCCGTGTCGTGTACGCGGAAGGCGAGGACGAGCGTGCGCTGCGCGCCGTGCAAACGGTGCTCGACGACGGACTGGCAAAACCGATTCTCGTCGGACGACCCGCGGTGATCGCAACGCGCGTCAAGCGCGCGGGATTGCGATTCGACGTCGGACGTGATGTCGAAATCGTCGATCCGGAGAACGACGCGCGCTTTCGCGACTACTGGATGGATTATCAATCCATCGTAGGCCGACACGGCGTCACGCCCGAGATGGCAAAGGCGACGCTACGCCGCTCGACGACCACGATCGGCGCGATGATGGTTCGCCGCGACGACGCCGACGCGATGATCTGCGGGCTCGTCGGCCGCTACGACGGTCATCTCGAGCACGTGCGCGAAGTTGCGGGGCTCGCGCAAGGCGCGACGACGTTCGCAGCGCTGAACGCGTTGATGCTTCCCGAGCGAACGCTGTTTGTCACCGACACATTCGTCAACGACGATCCTTCGGCGGAAGCGCTCGCCGAAATCGCTCGCATGGCGGCGGAGACGGTGCAAAGCTTCGGCGTTCCTCCCAAGGTCGCGTTCGTCTCCCATTCGATGTTCGGGTCGAGCGATCGGCCGTCGGCTCGCAAGATGCGTCGCGCACACGAGCTTTTCACCGCGCAGTGCCCCGAAATCGAAAGCGACGGTGAAATGCATGGCGACGCGGCGTTGTCCGAGGACATTCGCAAGGCAATGCTGCCGCAAACGACGTTGTCGGGATCGGCGAATTTGCTCGTGATGCCGAACCTCGACGCAGCGAACATTCTGTTCAACGTTCTCAAAGTCACAGGCGGCCGCGGGATCACCGTCGGGCCGATCTTGCTTGGCGCCGGTGCGCCAATACATATCCTCACCCCTTCCGCGACCGTGCGACGCATCGTGAACATGACTGCGGTCGCCGTCGTGGAGGCTGGCGCGAAGGCGATGCTGAAAACATGAAGTCATCCCTCGATCGAGGGCGGGTAACCGGTGCTGTCCCTTGTCACCAGCTCGAAGTCGAGCTGCTGATGTAGCTCGGTCGGCAATCCTTCGAGCCTTGCGATGAGCTGACGCGCCGCTGCGTCGCCGACCTCGACGATGGGAGTGCGCACGCTGGTGAGAGCCGGCGTCTGCGTCGCCCCGAGGTCGGTGTTGTCGACGCCGACGATGGAAACTTCGTTCGGAATTCTTACGCCGATCTCGCGGCACGCTAGCATCGCACCGACCGCAAACACGTCATTGGTTGCGATAACTGCCGTCGGGCGTTGCTCTAGACGCATCAGTTCGCGCATTGCCTGCGCACCCGAAGCCAACGCGATCGCGCCGTAGCGCACGCATCCCGGATCGAGCGCGAGGCCTCGTGCGGCCAGCGCCGCACGCACGCCTGCGCCACGCTCGCGCGCTCGGTCGTTGCCTTCGACGGGCGCGCTGATGAGACCGAAGCGGCGATGACCGAGGCCGATCAGGTAGCGCGTCAGCGCAAGCGTCGCGCCGGCGTTGTCGAAGCCGATGGACGGATGACGGCGTGACGGATCGATACCCCAGGTAAGCACATACGGGCGCGCGTAATTGTCCAGCAGTCGATACAGCGCAGGGTCGTGATCGATTCCAACGAATGCGAACGCGTCGACGCCATGACGAATCAACTGCTCGGTAACGCGAACTTCGGTCGCGAGATCGTAATGGTGCGCGGCGAGCACCAGCGAATAGCCGCGCTCGTCCAGCACGCGCTGGAGGGCGCTAGTCGTGCGCGCGTACAGCGCATAGTCGAACGAAGGGACGACCGCGCCAACCATGCGTGTGCGCTGGCTGCGCAGAGCGCTCGCGACGCCGTGCGGGACGTAGCGCAGCTTGTCGACGGCGGCACGCACCCGATTGCGGGTGTCGGGATCGACGAGATCGGGCAGGTTGAGGGCGCGCGACACCGTCGCGGTGGATACGCCGGCCAGACGCGCGACGTCTGCGGCCCGAGTTCGGGTAACCGCTTCGCGTCGCCGGCCGCGCTTGCTGGGAGGCCTTCGCATCGTGCGAGCATAGCGTCTACGTAAACGATTGCAAGAACCGCCGCGGGCTCCACGCCTGGCTACGGATCAAAGGCTGACTTGACAGCGAAAGCAAAGCCGGGCGAGCATATGTAATCGAATACATCCTCGGCCTCGTCCGCGGGCCGAGCGTTCCGGAGAGTCCATCGCATGGCGCAAGCAACGCCCGTACGCCACGTCATCCTCATCGTCTTCGACACGCTGCGCCGTGACGCGGTCGGCTGTTACGGGACGCCACCCGAATGGGGCGCGATCGCAACACCGCATCTCGATGCTTTCGCGCGCGAGTCGGTGCGCTTCGAGCGGGCGTATCCCGAAGCGCTGCCGACCCTCTGCGCGCGGCGCACGCTCTATACCGGACTGCGCACGTATCCGTTTCACAACGGCGACTTTCGCCACATCAAGGGCGATTTCGTCGGCATCGCGCCCGGCTGGGGGCCGATTCCCGAGACTCAGCACACGATGGCCGAGATCTGCGAGAGCGAAGGCTTTCGTACCGGTCTCGTCTCGGACCTTTATCACCAGTTCAAGCCGTCGAAGAATTTCTGGCGCGGCTTTCACCAGTGGACGTTCGTGCGCGGGCAGGAAGCCGATGCTGCTCGAAGCGGCCCGTGGCCAACCCAAGAGGAGATCGACTACTGGGTGCCGCGCGAATTGCAGGAGTTGCGCGGCAAGGCGACGGGCCTCGAGCAGCCCGGATTTGGCGCCGCGTGGTTTTCGAGCCGCATCCTGCTCAACATGCGCGATCGCGTGCGCGAGGAACTGTGGTTCAACGCACAGGTGATGCAGGAAGCCGCGCGCTGGGTCGAGCAGAACCTCGATGCGAAGCGGTTGTTTCTTACCGTCGAATCGTTCGATCCGCACGAGCCGTGGTTCGTGCCCGAGCACTATCGCAAGCGGTATGACGATGCGAATGGTCGCGAGCAGGTGATATCGCCGTACTCGGAAATGCCGTGGCTCCCGGAGGATCTCGTCAAGCGCACACGCGCGAATTACGCGGCATTGGTCGAAATGTGCGATCGTTGGTTCGGTCATTTGATCGAAACGTTGCGCGTGAGCGGAGTGCTCGACGAGGCGCTTGTGATCGTCACCTCTGATCACGGTCACAGCATGTGGGAGCGTCGCGGCTACATCGGCAAGCGCGGCTATCCCTCCGATCCGGAGAGCTATGAGGTCCCGCTTCTGGTGCGACACCCGCAACGCAAGGCTGCGGGCAGCGTGTGCAACGCATTTGTCCAACACCACGACATCACCGCAACGATGCTCGAAGCCGCAGGAATCACGCCGCCTCACAAGATCGACGGCTTGTCGTTCTGGGATACGGCTTTCGGGAACGGCAAGCCGAAGCGCGATCATGTGACGATCGGTTGGGGCAGCGCCATGACGGTGATCGACAATACGCACTGGTTCAACGCAAAGATCAATGGGCGCGGCGCTTTCCTGCACGACTCACCGCGTCCAGCGCCGGATGCGCCGAATCTCGCCGAACGCCACCCGGATCTGGTCAAGAAATTATTCGAGATCGGCAAGAAGGACGCAGGCGGCAGCTTCCCGGAATTCCTGTTGAAGCAAGCCGAATCGGCAGGGGATGCGCCTGGCTGCAGTCCGTTTGCAGCGATTCGCGAACGCGGTACGAATGCCGAGCCGCACGATCCCGTTGATCGCGAGGGTCAGCCGCAATGACGCGGGCCTCGAGCGCGCGAAGGCGATGCGCCGCATCGGTACACTGCATGGACGTTTCAATGAGCCGCTGACGCGGCCAAACGTGGAGGACGAATCGATGAACCAATCAGACAACGACAAGCGGCATCCGGTAAGTTCGTCGCGGCGCAGCGCCATTGTGCGGGGAACTGCACTTGGTGCTGCAGCGCTCGGCGCACCTTGGGTTGCACGCTTCGCGCACGCGCAAGCCGCCGATCTCGGCCCCTATCAGCAGGCGAAGATCAATTGGCGTCAGGCCGAGGGCGCGGAAATTTCGATCGCCGTCATTCCGGCGAGCTATTTCGACAATCTGATTGCAATTGCGCCTCAATTCGAAGCGCTCACCGGCGTCAGAACGCGTTTCGAGAAAGTGCCGCCGGGACAGATTCGGCAGAAAGCGATTCTCGACTTGTCGAGCAAGACCGGCACGTACGCAACCTCGGCGACTGATCCGATGTACTACCCGCTGTACGTGTCGAACAAATGGGTCGAGCCTCTCGATCGGTATCTCTCTGATCCGAAACTCACCGATTCCGCATGGTTTCGCTACGACGACATTCTCAAAGCGTGGCGCGACGCCGATTCGGTCGACGGCAAGCCCTACGGCATTCCTTACGACGGTGAAGTGACCGTGCAGGTGTATCGCAAGGACCTGTACGACGCAAGAGGCCTGAAGGCCGCGGAAACGCTCGACGAGTACGTGAAGAACGCGGCGGCGTTGAACGATCCCGCGAATCGCATGTACGGCATGGCGCTGCGTGGATTCGCGGGTGCCGGCCAGAACATGTACATCTACCCGTCGCTGTTTCGCGAGTTCGGCGGCAATTGGTTCCAGGGCAATCGCGTCGTCGTCAACTCGCCGGAAGCGATCCGCGCTCTCGACTGGTATGTCGATGCGTTGGGCAAGTATTCGCCGCCTGCAGTGCGCAATTGGAACTGGCCCGACATCGCCGATGCGTTCTCGCAAGGGACCATCGGCGCGTATATCGACGCGCACTCATCGGCAGCGGTGCTGAACAATCCCGAGAAGTCGAAGGTGATGGGCAAGATCGCGTTCGCACGGTGGCCGCGCGGCCCGAACGGCAAGCGCGTCACGTCGATCTGGAACTGGGGCTTCCCCATCAATGCGGCCCTCAGCGACAAAGCCAAGAAGGCAACCTGGCTGTTCATCACCTGGGCAGCTTCTGCGGAGACGCAGGCGCGCACCTCATGGAAGTTTGCCGGCGCCGCCAAACGGTCCGGTAT